>NZ_VRVA01000058.1:0-34884 GCF_008039945.1 Methylobacterium sp. WL64 | reverse complement strand
GCGAGGTCGGCCGAAGAAGGTCGCCCTCGTCGCCGTGATGCGAAAGCTCCTGGTGACGCTCAACGCCATCGTTCGCGACCGCACGCCCTGGCGGTCGATCACCGCTTGACCTTCAACACAGCCGCTCCGTCGTGGTGGCGCTTCCATGGAGAACCTGGCCCATAGCGCATCCCTCGCAGCATGGTGGTCAACCGTACCACCACACCGCGGGATCAAACACCTAGCCCTGACGGGGCCGCCGAACCGAGCCAAATGGGTGGCTGAATTATACCGCGATGAGGTCAAACGCTGCGCTTCATGAACCACGACCGGGGCGACGAGAGTGACTTGCTGTGATCGGCGCATGACGGGAGCGCCGGCGCTGCCGGCAGCTATTCTCGTCTCATCGGGGAGGTGGATGCGAGACAAGCCCCGAGCCGACCGCTTGCGTGTCGTTTTGGCCGCACGGGCTGGCCTTCTGAGAACGGCGAACGCCGCGCCACTTGTCCGCGGTCCGACTGAGTCGTTAACATCACCCTAACAAAGGGACGAGCCGCGATGAAGATGCACGAAGCTCCAGCGGCTCGCAGACTCTTTTTGTGCCTGCTGACGTGCTTTACTCTGGCCCAGCCAGCGTCGGCGCAGTTGCGCCCGCTTGCGCGAGCGGGCAATGCCACCGTGAGTCACGTGAAGCTGACCATCAACAAGTCGCAAACGTTCAAGGTGACGGGTGCGTTCGCCGACGTGCTCGTGGGCTCTTCCGAGATCGCCGACGTCGTCCCGATTAGCGACCGAACGATCTATCTCTTAGGCAAGCGGGTCGGTACGACCAACGTTTCGCTGATTGACTCCGAAAAACGCTTGGTCGGTCTCGTCGACATCGAAGTTCGACCTGATGTGGAGGCGTTCCAGTCGCAGGTTCGGCAGAGCACTGGCGAGAGCGGATTGTCGATGGGGAGTCAAGGCGATCGGCTCGTTTTAAGGGGAGTCGCTAACGATGCGCCGACAGTCGATCGGGCGATGCAGGTGGCGCCGCCTGGAACCATCAATCTCACCCGCGTGAAGTCGCCTCAGCAGGTTATGTTGAAGGTGCGCTTTGTGGAAGTCAGCCGCACTGCCGGACGCGAAATCGGCGCGCGCTTTGAATTTGGGGGGGGGCGAACTCTAACGAGCGTCGGCGCCTTCGGTGGCATCTCCCCTGCGACTAGCGTCCAAAGCCCTGGGACTGGCTTACTCTCCGGCGTTGTCGGTACCGCGGTAGCGGCAGCAACGACCGGCGCGCAGCCGTTCGCCACCGTCGTCCAACGCTTTGGCGGGTCATCAAGCCAACTCGATCTTTTCATAAGTGCCCTTGAGACCCGAGGCCTGCTGCGACGGTTGGCCGAGCCGAACCTGATCGCGCAATCGGGCGAGCGTGCTGAGTTCTTGGCAGGCGGCGAGTACCCGATTCCTGTGGCTAACCAGACATTCAACGGCTCACCTCAGGTCACTGTCTCCTACAAGGAGTTTGGCGTGAGGCTCGCCTTCACGCCGACGGTGCTGCGCAACGGCACTGTCAACCTTCAGCTTGAACCAGAAGTAAGTCAGATTGATCCGACGTTATCCGTGGCTGTGGGCGGCGGCGTCTCAGTACCGGGTTTGAGCAAGAGACGAGCCCGTACCAACGTGGAATTGCGAGACGGACAGAGCTTCGCCATAGCTGGGCTGCTTCAGACGCAATCTACTCGTACCGTTGAGCAACTGCCGTGGCTCGGTTCGATCCCTGTCCTGGGTGTGCTCTTCCGTAGTCCGTCCTTCCAAGACAACGAGACGGAGCTGGTGGTGATCGTAACGCCAGCACTCGTCAAACCAACAAAACCAGGCGAAGTTTTAAGCTCGCCACTGGACACCACGCTTCCAGCCAACGATGTAGATTTTTTTGTAGATGGTAAAACTGAGATCGCCCGTGATACGCGAACTTTTGTAACAGCGCGCGGCGGGGCCATAGGACCGCACGGCCATATAATTCCGGCGCCACCTGGCGAAGCACCCTCGACCGTCCTCCGTTGAGGCTGAGAGCTATGCTGGAGCACACTTCGCCGTCTGCAATGCCATGTCGCGTTGACAGGATTTTATTGACAGCTTGCCTGGCCTTGCTTTGCTCAAGCTTTGGTGGATGTCAGGACTACCTCGCGCGCCGCGATACGTTGACGATTGGGTCTGGCGATGCTGTTCACACGAACGCAGCCATGCAGGTCCTTGATCCTTGGCCGCCTCATGCACGTACGGTGGAGTCGAGTGTGAACGGCGAGCGGCTCCAACATGCGATGGAGCGCTACCGCAACCCTGGTACCGGTCAGCAGAACGCCTTGATTGTACCCCCGTTGCCAATCGGATCATCGAGTACGCCTGCGAGTGCGCCGTTGTCATCGCGGTGAGATTGTCTGTGTTTTCAGCAATATATCTTGATTGCTTTATCACCGTCGTGTTGATAGCTGCGCTGATCTGGATTGCAAGAGAAGATCTTCTCAATTTTCGGGTGTCCAATAAAGCTATCATTGGGCTTAGTGCCAGTTTCGTTGTGGTCTGTCTGGCCTCTGACCGGCTCAGCCTCCTTATTTCGCATGCGCTGCTGTCTCTTGTAGCTTTAATCGTTCTGTTCTGTGCTTTTGCGGTGAGAGTAATTGGTGGAGGTGATGCTAAACTCCTCTCGATCGCCCTGCTGTGGCTAGGGCCAGAGCATATGCTTACTTTTGCTCTTCTTCTACTCGTAGCGGTCATCGCGTACGCTATCGGTGCGCGCTTTTGCGACTTTCCAAGTCGTCGGCTCAACGATAGTTTGCGTATTCCGCTGGCGCCTTGTGTTAGTGCGGCCTGGATCGCCACTTTATGGTTGTCGTATTCTTTTCTCTAATACCACTTTTATCGATGCTGTAAATCAAGTCATTCATATTTTAAGATCTTCGTCGCTTCATATTTAAGTTAAAACTGTTCAGTATTTCCCACAATGCGC
The DNA here is from genome assembly GCF_008039945.1 of Methylobacterium sp. WL64. Lineage (NCBI taxonomy): Bacteria > Pseudomonadati > Pseudomonadota > Alphaproteobacteria > Hyphomicrobiales > Methylobacteriaceae > Methylobacterium > Methylobacterium sp. WL64. The sequence goes on along the minus strand of NZ_VRVA01000058.1, from coordinate 31,913 downwards.
ATTGAATGATCAAATGAATTTTTTTTGTGAGATATTTGCCTATAATATTGTTGGTAGTGGCTTCTGACGAACTGCAACACGGCGAATAGATTGAGATGGTCGCGGCCGTCTAGTGCCGCCATCACTGGAGCATGGAGAAGTAACTGAGTCTCTATAGAGAGATACGCCTGCTTAGCCGGTCCATCTCATTCGTCGTCGCGATGGGCTGAACGGCAACTGACTGAACACGGGTGGTCGGCTGATGGAGCACGGTGCGTCGACGGCTACCGCCGGTGCCGGTGAAGATTCGCAGCCACTGAGCTTCGTGCCGCTTAGCAGCAAATTCGCGAGCTGCGACGGTTCCTAGTGCAGGGACGCGAACGGAGGATTCACGCGTACGATGAGACGTGCGAGTCTGGGCCATGGCTCAGACGGTCTGTGTGCTTCTTGATGCGAGCGACGCGGCACGGCTGGATGCGATCTCCCGCCCGCTCAAACATACCCAGCGCGCCCGCATCATCCTGCTTTCGGCCGAGCGCTTGAGTGTCCAGGACGTCGCCCGGCGGGCGGGCGTCAGCCGCCGAGCCGTGTGGCGCTGGCAGCGGCGCTACGCCAAGGCGGGTGTCGAAGGTCTGCTGCGCGACAAGACGCGTCCGCCCGGCACGCCGCCTCATTCAACCGAGACGGTGGCCTAGGTACTGGCGCTGACCTGCTCAGAGCCGCCGGGCGAGGTCACCCACTGGACCGGACGTGCCGTAGCTCGGGCGGTTGGGATTTCGTTGCGGGCCGTGCAGCGGATCTGGGACGCTCACCGCCTCCAGCCGCATCGGTTGCAAAAGTTCAAGCGCTCGCGCTACCCCGCCTCCGCTGCCAAAGTCGAGGATGTCGTCGGCCTCTACATGGCCCCACCTGCCCAAGCGGTGGTGCTATCCATCGACGATCCTTCGACAAGCTCAGAATTGAGGAGTGCCAGATCCAGGCGCTGAAGCGGACCCGCCCCGACTGCTCGCTTGCCCCGGCCATCCCGCCGCCCAGACCCACGACTATACCCGTCACGGCACCACGACGCTGTTTGCGGCCCTCGACGTCTTGGCGGGCACCGTACTCGGCCGCGGCATGCAGCGCCACCGGAACAGTGAGTTCATCCGGTTCTTCAACGCCGTCGAGGTTGCTGTCCTGTCCGGCAAGGCGATCCATGCGATCCTTGACAACGTCGCCACCCACAAACATCCGGAGGTGCGCACCTGGCTCGCCCGGCACCCGCGGCTTCACGTTTTATTTCACCCTGACTTCGGCCTCGTGGCTCAACGCCGTCGAGGGCTTCTTCTCAGCGCTGACCCGTCGTCGGCTGCAGCGAGGCTCCTTCACCGGCGTCGTCGATCTGCAGGTGGCCGTCAAACGCTACATCGCCGAGCACAACCAGCGCGCCAGACCTTTCGTCTGAACAAAGCCCGTGAGACCGATATCCTCACCGCCGTCAGCCGATCCCCTGAACCATCTGTCTGAGTCAGTGCAATAGGGAGATACCTTCGCCAGCACCATCCCGGACGCCTCAACGTGGTTTTGGTCGTCGCCGATTTCGGGCTTTGGCATAGGCTGAGTACGTCGGCGAATAGATGCCGCTGACCTCCGCGCTCGCACGAGGTTTTGCTCTCCCATAGCCGAGGGAGGGCGCGGAAGCCTACACTGCCACGTTGCCAGTAAGCTGGCCACAGTGAGTCCGGCTTCGAGATCGGTCGGATCGCCAGCGCACGCTGACCGTGAGCGATGCCGAGCATCGGCTGACTGCCACACCCAAAACAGGATCAGCCTTCGAACAAGCGGTAGCCAGCTGTGTCGCTCGCAGCGGCATTACGCAGGCGATTTTAAAAATTTTAAAAAAAAGAGTATCAAAAATCCTAATTCCCTTGAAACTTAGTTCATTTGCCGCTCGTATGAGCGCCGACGCCCCCTTCAAGATGGCGTCTTCATGCAGATGAGAGACAAAAATGATTGAGGAAACCGCCCTAAAAACGGACCACACCGCTTCGGCCGAGCGCCCGCGTCAGATCAATCTTGAGGCTGGGCGTCGCGCTTTCCTAGGCGCGGTCGGCCTCGGCGTCGTCGGCGCCGCGCTGTTTAGCCCCGGCAGCGTAAAGCCCGCTCTCGCTCAGTCTGTGACTGACGCCGACATCTTCAATTTTGCCCTCAACCTCGAATACCTCGAAGCCGAATTCTACCTGCGCGCCTCGGTCGGGCAGGGCTTGAGCGACGCCGAAGTCGCTGGTGCCGGGACAGTCGGCGCCGTCTCCGGTGGTCGAGCGGTCCAGTTCCAGACCCAAGCCATCGCCAACTACGCCAACGAGATCGCCCGCAACGAGCGCGCGCACGTCAACACCCTGCGGCAAGCCCTTGGCAGCAACGCGGTGGCGCGGCCGGCGATTGACCTGAACTTCTCCTTCACCATCGCGGCGCGTGCGGCCGGGCTGGCGGGTCCGAACGACACCTTCGACGCCTTCGCCAACGATACGAACTTCCTGCTCGCGGCCTTCATCTTCGAGGATGTCGGCGTGACCGCTTATAACGGCGCCGCCCCGCTGATCAAGGATCCGGCCAACCTTGCGGGCGCGGCCAGCATCCTCGCCGTCGAGGCCTATCACGCCGGCATCATCCGCACGCTCCTCTACAGCCGTGGCCTGTACACCCAGGCACAAAAGATCTCGGATGCGCGCGACTCGCTTGATGGCACGAGCGATGACGACCAGGGTATCGGTAGTGCCGGCTCGTCGAACCTCTCGCCGGTGGATCAGCGCGGCCTCGTCTTCGCTCGCACGCCGCAACAGGTGCTCAACATTGTCTACCTGAACCCGAACGGGAACCGGACGGGCTTCTTCCCGAACGGCCTCAACGGCAATCTGCGCTAGCGATCAGCACCTTCGAGCGCGGCGATAGGAGTACTGATATCGCCGCGTTCAGCCTTCGAGACCGGTGTTCATGGGGGACAGCGGAGCTAACACGATGGTGGAAGAGACAACTCCGGCTTAGACTTGTCTCGTCGGCGGCCTTCGGGGATTTCCCGCTGACCTTCTGCGCTCGCCCTTAGGCTTTCGCCCCCGATATGTCGACGGGCGGGCGTGGATGCACGGGACGCCAGAGCGATCGCGTCTCAAGGTTAGCCGTCTAGACGCCTGTTCTAAAGGAGATGTAAAACGTGTGCCACTGACTAGTAGCGCAGCGGAATAGCATGGCGGATCTGATCAACTTCGAGGCTCGGGCTCCATCCGCACAGACAGCAGTGGACGTATTCCGTGATCGCTGGGCGTGCGACCTGCGTCCACTGCTCGGTGTGGACGGAACCGGCCCCAATCTATTGTTCACACAAGATCCTCGCCCGAAACTCGCGGCGGCGGCACTAGGCCGAAACGATTACTGCGGCATGCATGTCCTGGAGATCGGCCCGCTGGAGGCAGCCCACACGTATGTCCTAGAGCAGATGGGTGCTGAGAGCGTCACCTGTGTGGAAGCAAGTGCCGAGGCGTGGCTGAAATGCCTTGTTGTGAAAGAATTGCTCGCCCTCAATCGATCGCGGTTCCTCCACGGTAACATCGTCGCCTATCTACACGAAAATTGCAGGCATTTCGATCTCGTTTACTGTTCGGGTGTGCTCTACCACATGGCCGATCCCGTTGAACTGATCGAAGCCATCGCCAACACAGCGGACGCATGCTTTGTCTGGACTCACGTCTACAACTCAGAGCGCCATCCCGTAGCGTTCACCGCGGAACGGGTTAGGCGTCTGGGGATCGAAGTCGATTATTGGTCACATCAATACGGATCTAAAGCTGATAATTACTGGGGCGGTATCGACGCAACGGCCGCGTGGCTGACGTCGGAGGACCTGTTAAGCGCGTTCGCATCCGCTGGACTGTCAGATATAAACCTGATTGAGGATCAGCCCGATCATCCGAACGGGCCGGCCATCCTGTTCACGGCTCGTAAGCCGTAGCGGTTCTACCTCGTGCCAAGCCGTTGCTCACGCTCAGCCACAGATTGCTGTGAGATGATCGGCATCGCCACTCTCCTACTATATCGAGTAGCGCGAGGCCGGCAACCTTGATGACGTTGCCGCGGCCCCGCCGAGGCAAGACAACCGCTTCGGAAAACGGCGCGGCCGCCACCGCTATATCGGGCATCTCCTGACGGCCGCGGAGAAGACCTCCTAGGCGACGCCGGCTGCGGGGAGCACGCGACGGAGGATGGAGTCGCCTTCCGGCGCGCGGAGCACCGGCGGCAGGGAAGGCACCACTTGCGGGCACAGGTTTCTGGCCACCAGTTTTGACCGTTCGTCCCAGCGCTACAGGAAGCGCTCGGACCCTTAGGTGGCGCTGCGTATGCGAATGAAGGCGCTGGCCGCCGCCCCGATTCGCTACGGCTACCGGCGGCTGCATATCCTGTTGCGGCGGGAGGGCTGGGACATGAATGACCCTGCACTGAATTCGAGCCCAGGCCACCGAATGGAGGCAGGCCAATCACCGTAATATTCCCAGTTACGCTAGCACTTGGTTCAAAAATGATACAGCACGGCCCATCCAGCCTAATTGGCAGATTAATGACGAATTAATTTGCTCTTCGTTGAGAACCGCCGATGGCGTCAGCGGTTGATCCAGAATTTGCGAAGCGACCTATCCTTGCTGTACGACTCACGTCCGCACGCGGTCGGCCTTCCGTAAGGGCGTCCCTGCTCATCGCACCAAGTTCGCTCTTAAAGCCCTCACATGGCTCGACACACCTCGTTCCGTCGGATGCAACGCAACATCCTCGTCGTCAATCGTGACTCCGCGGTCGCGCAAAGGCTTTTAGGGTCAAAGCTATTCGATGCGGAGTGGTACCAAGCAACCCAAGCGCTCGACGTAGTGCCGGATCAAGCTGCACAGCACTACATTCAGACGGGCGCCGCGCTTGGACTCAGCCCCAGCATACTGTTTGACGGTCCTTGGTACCTGGCGAACAACCCCGACGTGGTCACTGCGGGCCAGAACCCGCTGCTGCACTACCTCAATCACGGACGCGCCGAGGGGCGGCAGACTTACCCTTACGTCGACCCAAAGGCAGTGGCGCAACTCACAGCCTCCCCTCTGTTCGACGCAAACTGGTACTGGGCGACCCAAGCGCCTGACGTGGGACCGGACGAAGCCGCTCGGCACTACCTGCAGGAGGGGGCCGCGCGGGGCCTGAGCCCTGGCCCGCTGTTTGACGGACCGTGGTACCTTCGGAGCAACGCCGATGTCGCCGCCGCGGGGTCTAATCCGCTGCTGCACTACCTGGAATGCGGACGTTGCGAAGGTCGGCTGATCTGCCCGGTCGCCGCCCCGGCGGTGGTGGCACGGATCGCGGCCTCCGAGCTGTTCGATGCGGACTGGTATCGAGAGACCCAGGCGCCTGGCGTGGCAGCGGACCAAGCCGTGCGGCATTACCTGCAGGAGGGTGGCGCTCGGGGCCTGAGCCCTGGCCCGCTGTTCGATGGGCCCTGGTACCTCGCCAACAACCCCGATGTCGCCGCCGCGGGCTTGAACCCCCTGCTGCACTTTCTCGACAGCGGCCGCGCGGAAGGACGTCCGATTTGCCCGGTCGCCGACCCGGAGGTGGTGGCGCGGATCGCGGGCTCGGATCTGTTCAACGCGGAGTGGTACAGCGCGACGCAGGCCCCCGGCGTGGTGCCGGGCCACGCCGCACGGCACTACCTGCAAGAGGGCGCCGCGCGGGGCTTGAGCCCGGGCCCCCTGTTCGACGGGCCGTGGTACCTCAGGACCAGCACCGATGTCGCGGACGCAGGCCAGAACCCCCTCCTCCACTACCTGAACGATGGGCGCGCCGAGGGCCGGCCGATCTGTCCGTTCGCCGATCCGGAGGCGCTGGCGCGGGTCGAGGGCTCCGCGCTGTTCGACGCTGAATGGTACCGCGCGACCCACGTCCCTGATCTGTCGCCGAGCCTGGCCGCCCGCCATTACCTCAGGGAAGGTGCGGCTAGCGGGATGAACCCCGGTCCGCTGTTCGACGGGGCGTGGTATCTCGGCAACAACGCCGATGTCGCCGAAGCCGGCGCGAACCCGTTGCTTCATTACCTGATGAGTGGACGCGCGGAGGGGCGGCCCATCCGCCTCTCCGTCGCTCACGGTGCAGGCGCAAAGCGGATCGAGACCCACCCCATCGTCCTGCTTGAGAGCACGCCCGCGCGCATCGTCGTCGTGATCCACGCGTTCTACGTCGACGTGTTCGAAGAGCTCCTGCCCCACCTCGTGCGGGCGATCTCCCAGTTCGACCTGCTGGTCTCCACTGACCAGCCGGACAAGAAGATAGCGCTCGACGCAGCGGCGGAGCGCGCCGGGCTCGCCGGCCGCTGCCGTGTGGTGCTGGCAGAGAATCGCGGGCGCAACTTTGGGCCGCTCGTCACCGTGTTCGCGCCCGACATCCTGCGCTACGACTACGTGCTCCACGTCCACACCAAGAAATCGCTGTTCAGCGGCGCGGAGCAGACGCGCTGGCGCGACGAGATCTATCGAGCGCTGTTCGCGAACGCGGCGTGTGCCGCCATAGCCCTAGCTTTGTTGGAGGAGGACAGCCAGATCGGTCTGTTCTTCCCAGAAACCAGCGCGTACGTCGCTCACTGGGCGCACACATGGCTCGCCAATGTCGGCGCCGGCCACACTCTGCTCGACCGCCTCGGCCTACGCTACGACCGGTTCGACGAGTATCTCGACTACCCCGTCGGCGGCATGTTCTGGGCGCGGGTCGACGCCTTGCGCCCGCTCCTGACCGCCGGATTGACCCTTGAGGACTTTCCCGAGGAACACGGCCAGACTGACGGGACGCTCGCGCACGCGATCGAACGGGCGATCCCCATCGTGTCCCGGTCCCAGGGCTACAAAGCCGTCTGCTTCGACTACGACCGCGGGCTGGCCCGCTACGACAGCAGCGCGCGCAACTGGCACCAGTACAGCGCTCGCACCCAGGACCAGGCGCTGCAGGCGCTGCAGGATGTCGACCTCGTCTCGTTCGACCTGTTCGACACCCTCGTGAGCCGTCCAGCCCGGCGCCCGGATGCGGTGCTCAAGCTCGTCGAGCACCAGATTTCGTCGGAGGCCGGCCGGCCAATCCCGCTCTTCGTCGAGCGCCGCGCCGCCGAGAACCGGGTACGCGCCCGCAAGCATCATCAAGGCGACGTCAACCTGTCGGAGATCTACGTGGAGCTTGCCGCCTCGGGGCCGATCCCGGGCGACGTGGTCGCGCGGGCGCACGCCCTCGAGGAGCGGATCGACCTCGCCGCCCTGCGCCCGCGCACGGAGGTCATCGCGATCCTCGAAGCGGCGCACGCGCTCGGCAAACGGATCGTCCTGATGACGGACACCTATTACGAGGAGGCCGACATCCGCGCGATCCTCAACGGTGCCGGGATCGCCGACCGTTTCGCCGCCCTCTACGTGTCGAACGCGGTGGGCGCGCGCAAGGACCGGGGCGACCTGTGGCGCCACGTCGAGGAGGCCGAGGCGCTGCCGCGCGCCCGCTGGCTGCACGTCGGCGACAACGAGCACTCGGATATTCAGGCGGCCTGCGATCGCCGCATCCCCTATTTGCACGTCGCCCATCCGGCCAAAATCCTCGCCCAGAGTGGGTTCGTGCGGGACGACGGGGATCTCGCGCGGACGTGGCCGGCCGATCTCGTCGTCGGCCACGCCATGCTCAAGCTGGGCCGAAATCCGTTTCTCGGTCGAGCCGCCGCCCCCTACCTGTCTCTCGGCTCGAGCCGTGAGATCGGGTACGCCGCCTACGGTCCGCTGATGCTGCTGTTCATGTCCTGGCTGATCCGCCACGAAGGCTTGGCCCGGGTCGAGCGGCTGTACTTCCTGGCGCGCGAAGGCGACGTCCTCGTCAGGATCTACCGGCTCATCCGGGAGCGCTACGGCTGGGATCACCTGCCCGAGGGGCGCTACTTCCACGTCTCCCGGCAGACCGCGATCGCCGCCGCCCTCACGAAGGCGTTCCGCCCGGAGCTGGTGACGGCGGCCGGCCGCTACGTGGGCTCCGTGCAGGGGCTTCTGTGGAACAGGGCCGGGTTCACGGCCCCGGCGCATCTCGAGCTCGACCGCATCGCGGTGCGGCTTCCGGGGGATGTCGAGGTTGTCGAGCGGATCATGACCGACCTCGAGCCAGAGATCGCGGCGCATGCTGCGGACATGCACCGGCGCCTCCTGGCCTACGCTCGGCAGGAGGGGTTGGACCCGGATGTCCCCTGCGGCGTCGTCGATGTCGGATACTCGGCCACGATCCAGCGGATGATGCAGACCGCGCTCGGCCGGCCGTTGACTGGGTTCTACCTGGCGGCCCTGGACAAGGCGAACGCCGTCGCGGCGGAGGGCGGGTCCGCCTTCGGCTGCCTGTGCGAGAACGTCGCGACCTTGACCGCCTCGATGCCCGCGCTGAACCACTCCCTCTCCGTCGAAGCCTTCCTGACCGCGGCCCATGGACAGGTGATCGGCTACGATACGGCGGGCGATCGGATCGAGCCGCTGTTCAAGACGGATCCGCGGACGCCGGAGGAGCACGCCATCCTGGCCGAGCTGCATGCCGGCGCCGAGCAGTACGTGATCGAGACCCTCGACCTCTACGGGCCGGAGCTGCTGCGGGCCGAGATCCCCCTGATGGCACCGCAGGAACTCTTGCGCATGCTGATGGAAGGCCAGATCGCGACGCCCTCGGAACCGATCGGTAAGCTCGGCGTGGAGGACGATTTCTGCGGCTTCCCGCTCCATAAGGTCTATGCGACCGTGTAGCTGCGGCGGCCTGCCGGCCGGGGCCGCTCAGAATGCGGCGAGGGCTTGCAGGATCGCCGCGGGCGAGGCCGCGTAATCCGCGTGCATCGGATGGAGCCCTTCCGTCTGCACGGCATGGCCGCGGACGAACAGGAGGCGCGCCCCGCTCGACTCGATTAGGCTGGTGAAGCCCCGGAAATAGAAGGCCGGGTTGTCGTGGGTCAGGGCGATGACCTTCGCGCCCGGGCGGCAGAACAGGCCGTTGATCAGGGCGGAACTCGCCGACCCGACGACGATGTCGGCGGCGTGATAGATCTCGACCTGCTCGGCGAAGGTGTAATGTTCGGGCTGGATCACTTCGAAGCCGTGAGGCTGCAGGGCGTCCGCGATCTCCGCTTCATTGACCAGCCGACGCTGCGTGAAGCCGCGCCGGGACAGGAGGATGCGCCGGCCCGTCCGCCGCAGGTCGCCGCCTTGCGCGGCGAGCCGTTCCAGGATCTTGCCCCGCATGGCGGCCAGCACGTCGCTCGGCCAGATTGCGTCGTAGGTCGGCAGGCCCGGCCGCGTGTCGAACGGGTAGAAGGTCGGCACCGGGGCGAGGCCGAGTTCCCGAAAGCGGGTCGCCACCGGCGGCAGGACCTGCACCGGGCGGTCGCGTTCGTCCATGAGCGCGATGATCTGCCGGTGGGAGTTCGGCATCTGGTCGTCGATGCAGAGCGGCAGGCCCGCCGGGCAGGCGGGATCGTTGAACCATAGCATCCGCGGCGCGAATTCGAGCAGCCAGTGTCCGTATTGCCGGCTCTGGAAGCCGAACAGCATCAGGCCGGCGTCGATCTCGTGGATCTCGGCGGGCGCCTCGACCAGAGCGCGCCCAGGCCCCCAGACGGCCAGCATGATCTGGCCGGGATTGACCCCGTCCTTGATGTCGGCGAGGCCGCTGAGCGGATGGACCGCCAGATCGTAGATCAGGCGCTCCCCGTGCAGCACCACGTTGCTGCGCGGGAAAGTCAGGCAGTCCTTGAACAGCGCGACGTATTGCGGGGGGGCGTCGAGCGACCCCGCCCGGGAGGTCAGCGCGATCGAGCCCCCGAGGAATTTCACCTCGGGCTCGGCGATGGTGCGGCCGGCCAGCAGTTCGCGATAGCGCCCGTGCCCGGCGTCGGCGGCCTGTCGGGCCGAGACGATCTCATAGATGCCGATGGGGCCGAAACCGGCGATCGCCCGCGTGCTCTCGTGCAAAGCCGCGGCCTCTTCGTAGTGGCCCGCCTCCGCAAAGGCGTTCATCTGCAGGATGCGCAGGTTCCGGATCTTGGCGCTGAGGCTGTGACCGTCCCCGGTCGAGAGGCCGGCATCGCCGCCGTTGAGCGCGAAGGCGAGGCGGTAGCACTGGACGGCGGGTTCGGCCCGGCCGCGGCACTCGTGATCCCAACCGACCTGCAGCAGCGTCCTGGCGGACTCGCGCAGGGCCGCCTCCGTTTCTCCGCGGCTCCTGATCTCGGCGATGAACGCCGCCGCCTCGTCCCAGCACTCGTGCTCGACGAAGTCGCGCAGGCGCGCCGTCGCGGCGATCATGCGCCAGCGCTGAGGATCCCGCGGGTCGATCGAGGCGGCGAGTTCGTAGGCATGGGCGGCATCCCCGAACCGCGCACCGCCTTCGAGCCGGAACCCGAGCGCCTCAACGTGCCGCAAGGTCGCGGCTGCGCGTGACCTAGGGGGCGGCTCCGCGCTGAGCAGGGCGGCCAGCGTCTCAAGCTTGGTCGTGGCATTGCCGCTGTCGATCGATCGGATCAGGTCGATGAAGGTCGCCGTCGGCCGCATGGCGCTCCCGTCTCCAGAACCTGAGAGCTACAGGCCGACGCCCACGCTCTCCAGGCCGCGCAAAACCTGTCCGGGCGTGACCGTGTAGTTGACGTGGAACGGGTGCGCGTTGTCGCTCGGGACCGTCGAACCTCGAATGAAGAGGACCTTCGCGCCGCTCGATTCGATCATGCTGGTGTAGCCGCGGAAGTTGAACGACCGGTTCTCGTGGATCAGCGCGACGACGCGGGCGTTGTCGTTGCAGAAGATGCAGTTCGTCAGGGCCGAACTCGCGGAGCCGACAATCACGTCGGCCGCGTGATACAGGGCGATCTGCTCGACGAACGATAGCTTCTCTGGATACACGACCTCGAATCCGCGGCGCGCCAGAACGTCGATGATCTCCGATTCGTTGACGAGCTGGCGCTGAACGAAGCCCTTCCGTGAGAGGAAGATGCGCCGCCCGGTGGAACGCAGATCCACACCGCGCGCTGCGAGTTTGTCGAGCACGGCGCGCCGCATGCCTCCCAGGACATCCTTCGGCCAGACCGAGTCGTAGACCGGCACACCCGGTCGCGCGTCGAATGGGAAGAAGGTCGGGACCGGGGCGACGCCGAGTTCCTTGAAGCGGACCGCCTGCGCCGGAAGAGGCAGGATCGGTCTCTCGCGCGCGTCGAGCAGTTCCACGATCTGCCGATGCGTCTCCGGCATGTGGTCGTCGATGCAGATCGGGAAGCCCGCGGGACAGGCGGGATCGTTGAACCACAGCATCCGCGGCACGAACTCGAGCAGCCAGTGGCCGTAGTTCTTGCTCTGGAGCCCGAACATCATCAGGCCGGCATCCAGGGTTTGCGTCTCGGCCGGCTCCTCAACGAGGGCGCGCCCGGCCCCGTAGACGGCCGTCATGATCTGATCGGCGTTCTTCCCATCCTTGATGTCCGCGACGCCGCTGTCCGGGTGCGCGGCGAGGTCGTAGATCAGGCGGTTGCCCTGGAGCACGATGTTGCTGCGCGGGAAGGTCAGGCAGTCCTTGAACCGGGCGACGTATTGCGGCGGGGCGTCCAGGGTGCCGCAATCGGAAGTCAGTGCTACCGGACCTTCGAGGAAGCGGATCTCCGGCTCCGCGATCCGGCGGGGGCCGAGCATCTCTTTATATTCGCCCTCGCCCTCGCCTTCGGTGGCGGCCTGACGGGCGGAGACGATGTCGTAGATCTGCAGCGGTTCGAGCCCGAGGACGTGGCGCGTCCGTTCGTGCAGCGCTTGGGCCTCCTCGTGCCGGCTGTGTTCAGCGAGCGCGGTCATTTGCAGGATGCGCAGGTTGCGGATCTTGCGCTCGAGCGTGTCGCCGTCGATCGTCAGCGCCTGAGCGCCCAACTGGTCCCGGGCGATCCGGGCGAGCAGGTAGCTGCGCACCGCGCCCTCGGCATCCCCGGCGAGTTCGTAATCCCAGGCGATGTGGATCAGCGACGGGTCGTTCGGCCCGCGGTCCCCTGCTGCGGCCTTGGCCTGCCGCAACTCCTCCAGGAGGCCGTCCACGGCGTCGAAGGCCTGGCGCCGGCACAGGTCGACGATGCGCGTTCGGATGGCGGCCAGATGGTACTGGGCGGTGTGGGATCGGGAGGTCCGGGCCGCCAGCGCGTAGGCGCGGGCGGCGAGGTCGAGGCTGTCCTCGCCCTGGAACCGGAAGCCCAGGGTCGCGAGGTGCTGCGCGGCGGTCTCGGCCCGGTCATCCGTCACGGTGGCGAGGGCGCCCTCGATCGCGTCGAGCGCGGCCGTGCCGTTCGACCGATGGGCCTGCGTCAGGATGCGTCGAAAGTCCGCCTGCATCGTCCTCGACCGTTCCCTCTCGCGCGCCTAGCGGGCCGCCAGGGCCCGCTCCGTGCAGCCGCAGACCTCGGCGATCTGCTCCCGGGTGATCGCTGGGAAGAACGGCAGCCCGATGGCGCCGGCGGCGACGCTCTCGGTCCGCGCCAGACCGTCGTGCCGGCATGTGGCGAAGGCGGGATGCGTCTGGCAGCCGGTGCCGTACCAGCGCCGCCACTGGATCCCGGCGGCGTCGAAGCCTTCTGTCACCGCCTTGGCGGCGGCGGGCTCGAACAGCGCGTTGACCGTCATGGTCAGCCAGTCTGCGCCGAAGCCAGGCTGCATCCGCACGCCGATCCGATCAAAACCCTCGACATAGGCCAGGGACGCCTCGCGCAACTGCCGGATGCGGGCCTCCAGGCCGTCGAACACCGCAAGACCTACGGCGGCTGCGTATTCGGAGATCCGGTAATTGCCGCCGCGCACCTCCGAGACCCGGCTGGTCGTCGTGAAGCCGAACCCGGTCATCGCGGTGGTCTGCTCCACCAAGGCTGTGTCGGTGGTGAGGATCGCCCCACCCTCCCCGATCCCGAGCGCCTTGGTGGCGTGCAGGCTGACGCAGATCGGCTGCGCGCGGACCCGGCGCAGGTTGAGCGTGGCGGCGGCGGCGTCGAACACCACCGGGATCCCGTGCGTCGCTTCGAACGCCTCCCAGGCAACGATATCGATCGGCGCCCCGAACGGACTGACCACCACGACGGCCGCGACATCCCCCTCCGCCATCGCAAGCGCCCGCTCGGCGATGGCCGGCGTCAGCGACAGGGTCTCGGGATCCACGTCGGCGAAGAACGGCTCCAAGCCGACATTCACCGCCGCGTGCGCAGTGGCCACGAAGGTGTAGGCCGGCATCAGGCAGAGCCGGCCGGTGCGACCGGCAATGCGGTAGCGCAGGGCGAGCTCGATGGCGCTGGTGCCGTTGCCGGTGATCGTCGCGGCGACCGGCGCGCCGCCGGCACGCTCCGAGACGAAGGCGCAGAGCTTGGCCGTGAATTCGCGAGAGAGCGGCCCGTAATTGCTGTAGGTGTGCGTCTGATCGATCCGGCGGAGATACGGGACGATCGCGTCCGTCTCCGGCAGGCTGGGAATGAGCACGGGGATCATCGTCGAGACACGTCCTGGCTGTCGGCCGCCACCATCCTATCCGCATGTCCGGTGACGGCGCACGCTATACATGGACGGACGCGGCCGCGGAAGGCGCCGGCTCAGGGGGGGATTGGCGCCCCTCCCCTCAGGCGTGTCGCAGGGGCCGGGTCGGCAACGGGCGAGCGGGATTGCCGAACACCGTCTGGCCCGGCGCCACGTTCCGGATCACGACGGCGCCGGCCCCGACCAGGGCGTGCGCGTCGATCCGGATCTTCGGGATCACGCAGGCGCCCGTTCCGAGGAACGCCCCCTCCCCGACCTGGACATGGCCGGCTAAGTGGACGCCGGGGCTCAGTGTGGCGAAATCCTCCAGCACGTTGTCATGCGCGACCGTGCAGCCCGGATTGACCAGCACGTGCTCCCCCAACCGCGCATCGGCGGTGATGGTGGACTGGCCGAGGATCACCGTGCCCACGCCGATGCGACTGCTGGCGCCGATTAGCACGCCAGGATCGATGATCGTGCCAAACTCCGCACCGATTTCGGTTCGGAGATGCGCCACGGCCCGGGCTCGGGGTCCAGGCTCGCCGAGGGCTACGACGAAGCGCAGGCTGTCATCGCCCGCGAAGGTGCGGATATCCCGGACCACCGGCTTTCCGCGGAAGGTCTCTGGCGCGTCGATACCGGGATCGACGATGCTCGCCTGCAGCTCGATCGCGGTCTCGTGTGCGTTCAGGCGCTTCAGCGTGTCGACGATCTCGCGTGCGAGTGCGCCGGCTCCATACAGGACGAGACGAATGGTCATCGCGCCGGTATCCGTGACCGCCCCGGGGCTCGACCCGATCCAGCTGACGGCCTGTCGCCCAGGTGATCGTCCATGCGCGGGAATCCCTAGCTTGTCCGGCGCCCTGCCCTACACGAGTCCCTGCGGGCCCTCCAGCGTCGGCGACAGCTCCGGCCGATACCTTTTTCGCCCCAGCTCCGGGAGCCTCGTCACGGAGTGTCGGTTCCAGTACACCGCGCGCGGTTGGGCAGCCCGATGAGCGAGTGCGTGCAAGGCGCGGAACAGATGAAGAGGCCGACGGAGACTTTCATCGCCCTGATCCGGACGGTGACTGCCGACAATGCCTCGGACATGGTCGAACACCTGCGTGCCCGCGTGGCCCCTGCGGACCGCACGGGCGCCGAGAGCGCTGCGATGCGGCGGCACCTCGGGGCGCTCGCGTTCCGCCTCGAGGGCAATGATCATCTCGGTGCCGCTGCAGACATCTACGAGCTGATTGGATCTCTTGTCCCCGACGGCCGCGAGCGCTGGACGAGAGCCGCCGCCATCGCGCGCCTGCGCGACCTGTGCGGTCGCGGCCGCTTCGACGAGGCCAGCGCGTACGCCGCCCGCCTTCGCGCCGAAAGCGATGCGTCGGCGGTGATTCAGGACGGCGTCACCACCTTGCTGCGGCTCGGTTGGGCTCACGAGTGCCGGAACGAGCCCGGGCCGTGTCTGCAATGCTATCGCCTGGCCTATGATCTGAATGGTGGCGATGCGGGCGTGACCACCGAAGACGGCGACCGGCTCAGTCGCAAGGTGAAGAACCTGCGCCGCCTGAGGCTCGATGCACTGCTGGAGGCTGGCCGCTTCGATGAAGCGATCGCCCTCCACGCGCAGACGCGCCACGTCACTGGCTCCGGGTCGCTGGCCGCCTACGACATGGTCTCCGTGAAGGCTCTCGCGGCGGTCGGCGGCGTCCGGTATACCGAAATCCGGCCCGCCCGCCGCATCGCGGCACCCGAACTGCGCTTCTGGGAGCCGCCGCCCACCCTGTGCTCCGAAGCGGGCGGGCTCGACATGCCGGCTCAGTATCTCGCGTTCCTCGACGGGTGCCGGGCATTCCCGCGCAGCAACGTCGTCGTCACTGGCGACAAGCTCGTCTACGATCTAGCAGCGCACCCGCGTCGCCGGCACGTCCTGCTGCAAGATGGTCTCAACCCGGATCAGATCATGACGGCCGCGTTCGGTGCGACCCGCGCCCTCGTGGAAGTGCCCGAGGACGCGCATGCGGTCGAGGCCGGGCTCATGATGTTCGGCCTGCAGAGCCGGAACTACGGGCACTGGTTCTGCGAGTTCGTACCGCGCATGCTCGCCTACAACGATCCGCGTTGCCCGGACGGGATCCCGCTCTGCATCGACGACCACATGCCGGCCTCGCATGAGGAGATCCTACGCCTCCTCGACACACGCGAGCGGCCGGTGATCAAGTTGCCGCCCAAGCCGGTCGAATTCGAGCTTCTCGGCATGGCGCCGGTGCCGGCCTTCTTCCCGTTCGACATGAAGCCCGGCTTGCCGTTCTACGACACGGTCTGGCCGGCTGACATCTTCGCGGCGGTGCGCAAGCGGATCCTCGAGAGCGCGCGGGAGCGCGGGGTCCTGTCGGACCGGACCGATCGGCGCCTGTTCATCTCGCGCAAGGCCTTCACCCAGCGGGCACTGGTGAACGAGGCGGAGATCGCCGAGCGCCTGCGTCCCCTAGGCTTCGAGGTGATCTACCCGGAGACGATGTCGTTCCTCGAACAGGTCGACGCGTTCCACTCGGCCGCCCTGGTGGTCGGCTCGTCGAGTTCGGCCCTGAGCAACGCCCTGTTCTGCCGGCCCGGCTGCCGGATCCTCGGCCTGATCCACGAGGAGCTGGCCTTCAACTTCCGGGGCTATACCAGCTACATCGAGGTCGGGGGCGCGCGGATCCTGTTCCTGCGCGGCCGGACCCTCCACCGCCCGGGCGTGCACGCCTTCCACGTGAGCTACACCGTCGATCCAGGGAAGGTCGCTGCCGCGGTCGCCGCCTTGGAGAACGAGGTCGCGTCCGGCACGCCCACCGGCTTCACGCTCTCGGACCCGGACAGCCATCCCATCCGCGTGCCGGATGACGGCGTGCTTCAGTCGCCGGCCCGTGGGGAGCCTGTGCGGGTAGACCCCGCGCGCCGCGCACGCATCACAACCCTGGCGGCCGGTCCGCACGCGAGCCCGGACCAGGGCCTGTGCGCCCTGGAGGCGGTGGCCTACCTCGCTGGGGAACGCCATTCCGATCAGCCCGCCTGCGCCTCGCCCAGCATCTCCGCCTTCGTCCGGACCTGGAGCGATGGCCTGCCGCAGGCGGAGCGTGATAGCCTGATTCTCCCGCTCGTCCCGCGTCTCGTCGGCACGCGTGGCTCGGAGGCCTTGGAGCGCCGGCGCATCGCGA
Organism: Methylobacterium sp. WL64; assembly: GCF_008039945.1. Classification (NCBI taxonomy): domain Bacteria; kingdom Pseudomonadati; phylum Pseudomonadota; class Alphaproteobacteria; order Hyphomicrobiales; family Methylobacteriaceae; genus Methylobacterium; species Methylobacterium sp. WL64. The sequence goes on along the minus strand of NZ_VRVA01000058.1, from coordinate 15,172 downwards.
TGGTCGCCGATTGGCTCGTGCGCAGCCACGCGCCGGCCTGGTTCCGCCTGGCCAAGCTGAACGTCGAGGCCGACGAGCTGGCCGACCTGGCCGAACTCACCGACGTCGCCGATCTCACCTCCCTGTGCGATCACCTGAAGCGTGCGCGCAAGCGGGCCGCGGTCGCCAACCTCACCCTGCGGCAGACCGGCTCCGCGGTCCGGACCGCGGCCTGGGATGCCACCCAGCAGGCCGCCTGGATCACCGTCCGGGACGCCTTGGAGGAGGCCGGGCCGCCGATCCTCGCCGCTGGCTGGGATGCGGCCTATGCGGCCGCCTACGCGGCGACCCGGGCCTACGGGAAGGCGCCGCTGGAGCCGACGCGCCGTGCGCTTGAGCAATCCGCCCTCGCCCTGGTCGAGCGCTTGATCGAAGCGCGAGACGCGGACTCGGCCGGGCCCGAGGCGCCGGCAGCCCCGGCATCGATGCACCTAAGCGCCGAACTCCGACCATGAGCGGCGGCCAAGGATTTGACGGGGCGCCGATCGATCCAACCGGAGCCGGCGCTTCGGCCCTCGCGGGGGCCCGCTGCCTCGTGCTGGGCGGTGCCGGCTTCCTGGGCCTGAACCTGTGTAACCGCCTGGCGCAAGCCGGCGCCGAGGTCACCTGCTTCAGCCGCAGCCATACGCAAGCCGAGGTTCTCGACCGGCGCGTCGCCCGGGTGACCGGCCAGTTCTCCGATCGGCTCGGCATCGCCAACGCGGTCGAGCGTCAGGACATTGTCTTCCACCTGATCGCCGGATCGATCCCCGAGAGCTCGAACCGCGACCCGTCCGCGGAACTCGCCGCTGCCCCGATCGCCACCCTGCACCTGCTTGAAATCTGCCGCTCGGCCCGGATCAAGAAGGTCGTGTTCGCATCCTCCGGGGGGGCGATCTACGGGATCCCGCGCGCCACCCCGATCCCGGAGCGGGCGCCCACCGACCCGATCTCGGCCTACGGCATCAGCAAGCTGATGATCGAGAAGTCGCTCTACCTGTACCGGCATCTTCACGGGATCGATTACCAGATCCTGCGGATCGCCAACCCGTATGGCCGGTTCCAGCTCGGCAACAGGCACCAGGGCTTGATCGGGAGCTACATCCACCGCGTGCTCGCGGACCTGCCGCTGGAAGTCTGGGGCACCGGCGAGGTCGTGCGCGACTTCCTGCACATCGACGATGTGAGCGATGCCTTCCTGGCCGCCATCCCGTATGACGGGCCGCACAAGGTGATGAATGTCGGCAGCGGTGCGGGCCTGAGCGTCAACCAGATCATCGCCGAACTGGAGCGGGTCTTCGGGCGCGAGCGCCTGCCCTGCGTGTACAAGGCGAGCCGCGCGGCCGACGTGCCGGCCAACGTGCTCGACACCACGCTGATTCGATCCGAACTCGGCTGGCGGCCCCGGGTCGCCCTGCGCGACGGGCTCACCGGTACGATCGACTGGATGCGGGCTCATCTGGCGGAGGCGCGCGGGGACGGCGCGCTGTCGAACCTGGCCCGCTGAGGCCGTCAAAGCCCGAGAGTCGCCGTGCTCGGCGGCACAGCCGATCGTCGCCCGGCCAGGTATTTCGCGCTCCGCCCCGGAGCGGCCATGTTTCTCGCCGACAGGGCAGCTCTCCGATCCGCGAGGAGACCGCATGTCCTTCCTGCACGATCTGCCCATTGCCGACCTGATCGCCAATTACGGCTACATCGCCATCTTCGTCATCATCACCCTGGAGAGCGCCGGCCTGCCGCTTCCGGGCGAGACGGTCCTGCTCACCTCGGCGGCCTATGCCGGCAGCACCGGCAACCTGAGCATCGCCCTCGTGGTGGCGATCGCCGCGACCGCCGCGATCCTCGGCGACAATGCCGGCTACTGGGTCGGCCGCCGCTGGGGCCTGCCCCTGCTCCTGCGCAAGGGCCACATGATCGGCCTCGATCACGGCCGGCTCAAGCTCGGCCAGTACCTGTTCCGCCGGCACGGCGGGAAGATCGTGTTCTTCGGCCGCTTCACCGCGATGCTGCGCGCCTACGCGGCGGTCCTCGCCGGCGTGAACAAGCTCGATGCCCGCCGCTTCATGTTCTTCAACGCCGTCGGCGGCGTTGCCTGGGCCTCGATCATGGGCTTCGGCGCGTATCTGTGCGGTCGCTCGATCGAGAACGTCATGGGGCCCGTAGGCCTCGCGCTCCTGGCCTTCGTGCTGCTGGGCGCCGTGGCCCTGTGGATGTTCATGCGCCGCCACGAGGCGCGCCTGATGGTCGACGCCGAGGCCGCGATCCCCGGCCCGCTGGTCGCGGGCTCGGTCGCGCCGCAGGCGGTCGCGGGGTAGGCAAAGCCATTCCCGGTCCACGCGTCGCCACCCGAAGCCAGGCTGCGCGCGGCGTTCTCTTCGCAGAGGATGCGCCGGCGCCACCCTGCGCCGGTGGCGTGTTGGGCGTCGGCAGATCGTCGTACAGGCTGAATCACCCAAGGTTGACCGACTCCGGTGCCGATCGTATCACCCCGCCTCACGCGGCATGCGGTCCGATCGCGCCTCTGATCCGGCCATCCCGCCGCATGATCCCATGCACGCATTCAGGACGTCGTGACTGAGACGGAGCCGACCTTGAGCGAGGATGTGGACGCGCTGCGGGCCGAGCTCGCCGAGACGCAGGCGAGGCTCAAGGACGCGCAGGGCGAGATGGCCCGGCTGGTGCGTCTGGCCGAGGCCGATCTCCAGCGCCGGCGGCCCGGCGAGCCATCGAGCGTCGTCGCCTCCTCGGTGCGCCGGCCCCCCGCCAAGGAGGTCGCGGCCCGGATCGCCAAGTTCGTGCATCTCTACCGGGAGGCCGCCGCGGCGAGCCCCGAGCGGACGCCGGTCGTCCCCGAGCAGACCATGCTCGACTGGCTCGAGACCTCCGGGCTGTTCGACCGGCACTTCTACCTGTCCTGCAACGACGACGTCGCGAATGCCGGCGCCGATCCGACGCGGCATTATTACAACCACGGCTCCGAGGAAGGGCGCCTTCCCGGCACCCTCTGAGGGGCCGGTCGAAGGACGTGGTCCCGAGCGTTCGAGGAATCTGATCGATGCAGGACGGTGCAGGAGACGCCGCTCCGGGTGCGAGCACGGCGACGCCCGCCCTGGAGCCGTGGCAGGACGATTTCTCGACGATCTATCGCAGCGGCCGGTTCGACCACATCTGGTACGCGGCGCGCTATCCCGATGTCGGCCTGACCGACCTCTCGCCGCTGGAGCACTACGTCAAATACGGCGCCCGGCTCGGGCGACAGCCGCGGGCCGACTTCACCGCCGAGCCCGACGAGAGCTTCGACGGCACCTTCGTCAATCCGTTCGCGGCCTGGATCCGCGCGCGCGCTGAGGCCGAGCCGGTGCCGGAATGGAACCGGCCGGTCGTGTCGGTCCTGTGCATCACCTACAACCAAGCCCGGTTCATCCGGCAGACCCTCGACAGCATCCTCGGCCAGGTCACGGATTTCCCGTTCGAGCTCCTGGTCGGCGACGACCGGTCGAGCGACGGCACCGCTGAGATCATCGCGGAGTATGCTGCGCGCCATCCCAACCTCGTGGCGGTGCTGCGATCTGAGAATCTCGGGCCGAACAAGAATTTCGCCGACCTCACGGCCCGCGCCCGCGGCGAGTACGTCGCGATCTGCGAGGGCGACGATTACTGGACCGATTCGAGCAAGCTCCAGCGCCAGGTCGAATTCCTGCGGACGAACCCGGAATTCACCCTGTGCTTCCACCCGGTGCGCGTCCTCTACGAGGACATGCCGGGCGTCGAGGAGATCTATCCGAAGCATTCGAGCCCGCAGCCGTCGCTGTCGGACCTCGTCGCGCACAACTTCGTCCAGACCAACAGCGTGCTCTATCGCTGGCGCTACCACGGCGAAGAGCCGTTCCGGCTCGACGAGGGCATCGCCCCGGGGGATTGGTACGTTCACCTGATGCATGCCGAGGTCGGCCGCATCGGCTTCCTGCCCCAGGTCATGGCGGTCTACCGCAAGCACGCGGCCGGGATGTGGGCGACCTACGCCACCGAACTCGCCCGGCACAAGAAGCTCGGCAATTCCGAGATCGCGTTCTTCCGGGCGCTGCGCGGCCATTTCGGCGGCCGCTACGCCGCGGGCTACGAGGCCTCGCAGAAGGCGATCTTCCGGCGCCTGGCCGAGGCCTATCTCGACGAGGAGGACGTCCCGAGCCTGGGCGCCCTGATCGAGGCCAACCCCGACATCGCCCGGGCGGCCCTGCGCGACATGGGCCTCGACGCGCCCGCCGACCTCTCCGGCGATCCGGCAGCGGTGCGCGCCTGGCTCGAGGAACAGCTGACGGTCAGCGTGATCGTCACCGCCTACAACCATGCCGCCTACATCCGCCGCTGCCTCGACGGGGTGCTGGCCCAGCGCGGCCTGTTCAAGCTCCAGGTGGTGATCGGGGACGATTGCTCCACCGACGGGACGCCGGAGATCGTCGAATCCTACCGGGCGCGCGATCCGGAGCGGATCACCGTGCGGCCCCGGGCGAAAAACCTCGGCATGCTGCGTAACATGCAGGATTGCATCGCGGCTTGTACCGGCCGCTACATCGCGTTCTGCGAGGCCGACGATTACTGGCTGTCCGACCGCAAGATCGCGATGCAGCTGCGGATGCTGCGCAACGACCGCGCCCTCGACATGTGCTTCAACTGGGTCCTGCTGCACTACCCGGCGACCGGCTCCTACGTGCCGCACGACGAGCAGGGCCGCTACCCCACCGGCACGATCAGCTTCCCGGTGCTGGCCAACGCGCCGCTCACCGCCAACTTCTCCTGCTGCGTCTACCGCGCCGAGGCCCTGCGCCGGGTGCCGGAGGCGTATTACGAGAACGCGGCGGCGGCCGACTGGCTGATGAACCTCTACGTCGCCGACAAGGGCCGCATCGCGTTCCTGCGCGAGCTGCTGTCGGTCTACACGGTCCAGGAGAAGGGCCAGTGGTCGGGCCTGCCCGAGGACATCAGGAACGCCCGGATCGCCCAGTACCAGAAGCAGTTCGCGCAGATCTTCGGGGAGGGGCGCGGCTTCGAGAAATACGAGGTCGGCTGCACGATCGCCGAACTCGATGGCGAATTGCCGGATTCCTTCGCCCGGGCGAACCTTGAAACGCCCCCGGACCGGGTCTGGGCCGAGATCCAGGACGGGCAGGTGGTGCTGTCCGGCTGGGTGGTCTCGGCGAGCCGGGCCAAGGCGACGCTCGTCGCCGAGGTCGACGGTGAGATCCAGCGCCATCGCGTCGACGTGCACCGGCCCGACGTGATCGCGGCGGTGCTGGGCGACATGCCGACCACCATGGAGGAGGCCCGCTGCGGCTTCCGCCTCACCCTTCCTTACGCGCTCCACCTCGAAGTGCTGCTCTCGATCGAGGTCGAGCACGAGGTGGCGCCCTGGCTGTCGGTCATCTTCACGCACCGGGTGAAGCGGACCGACCGGCAGGGGTAAGGCGGCGGGCTACCGCCCTCCGCCGAGCAGGCGGCGGACGCGGGCGAGGGGCGTGCGCGGCCGGTCGAGTACCCGCGTCACCTCGGCTGCCAACCGGGCGGCGACGATCTCGCGGGCCGGATCGTCGTAGTGGACGATGTCGTAGAAGGTCCCCTCCTCCCGATCGCGGAACAGTCCGCTGAGATCGAGCGCCGTGAAGGTGCTGCGATAGGGCCGTCGCGCCGCGAGTTCGGCCGTGAACGCCTCCAGCTTGGCGTACTGGCGGTCGAGATAGGCCAGGAACGCCCCCGAGGCGACGCCCCGCTCCACCGCGGTAAGGTGGCGCTTGCGCAGCACCGTCGGCTGCAGGACGCTCACGATCGGCACGGCGTGGTCGTGGGACAGCTTGGTCAGGCGGTGCGCGGCGAGCTGGTAATGGTGGACGATCGCGTCCTCCCAGCCGGGCGTCTGCCAGCCCACCTCCGTGCGCAGCCGCTTCAGCGCTTCGTAGATCAGCGTCACCAGCGCGTCATACGACAGGCCGTCCTCGCGCGCCCGGGGATCGTGGGTGTCGAAGAAGTGGTCGTAGAGCCGCTCGGTGATGAAGGCGTTGTACGGGTAGCCGGGCCGCGGATCGTAGGTCCAGGGCTGGAACAGGTCGGTGCTGCCGCTCATCACCACGATCGCGTCGGGCCGGTAGCCGACGAGCCGCGACCAGATCAGGTGGGTCATCTGCGTGAGGCAGCTCGACATCACGCCGAAATTGTAGACCCGCGCCGCGGCGAGCCCGTCCGCGCGCAGGATCCGCTCGAGGCGCCCCGGCAGGGTGTTGGCCAGCGTGCCGCCGTCGATGGTGGTCGAGTCGCCGACCACGAAGACCCGGGTCTCGCCCGGGGGCTTGTCCGCCGTGATGGCGGTGGCGTTGAGGAAGCCCTGGGCGTCGAACGGGACGCCGTAATGGCTCGCCCCCGGCTTGCCGGTGAACTGGATGTAGGGGCTCGGGTGGCGGGTGTTCGAGTCGAGATAACCGAAATGGTGCAGGAACTTGCGCCGGCGCGCGGCATCCTCGCTCTCGGGGGGGGCCCAGATCTGGTCGACGCCCGGCGCGGTGAGCGCGGCCAGCATCGCGGCCTGAAGCGCGGCGTTGCCGGCGGCGTTGAGGCTCACGCCGTCGTCGCTGAGATCGGGCCTGAGCGCCCCCGCGGCATTCGCCAGCACCGGATCGTGGTCGATGAAGCCGGCGCCGTATTCATGCACGTGGTCGCGCAGCCACGCGTTCACCTGTCCGATGAGTTCGAGGGGCCGCCCGGACGCGGTGGGTGAGGCCGGGTCGATCGGCGGGATCGAGCCGACCCAGCTCCTCACGTAAAGGTCGCGGGTGTCGGCGAGCATCGCCCGGATGTCGGCCACGATGCTCTCCAGCGACACGCCCGGAGCGCCGGCCAGGATGTCGTCGCGGCCGCAGATCAGGTGCAGGCCCCGGGCGCCGTAGAGGGCGATCTCGGAGCGGAGCCGGCGCGCCATGTCCCGGGTCGTCTGGCCGGCGATCCCGCGCGGCACGGTCTGCGGGCCGGAGAAGGCCTGCGGCATCTGAGCCGTCCAGCCGGCCGTCACCGAATCGCCGAAGAACAGGATCGGCCCGAACGGGAAGAGCGGCGGCCTGTCGCCGGCCGGCGCGCTCATGCGGTCTGCCTCGTCATGGGTGGCGTCATCGTCCGTGATGCGGGCTGTCGTCCGGCACGCCGGGTCAGCGGGCCGCGAAGATCTCGATCCCGTCGAGGTGCAGGATCTGCTCCTCGTCGAGATCGACCTTCAGGTAGCGGAACCGGGCATTGTCGAAGCGGAGATAGAGCGGCAGGCCGGGGTGCCAGTCGGCATCCACGGCGTCGAAGACCAGGCGATACGCGGCCTCTGTCTCGCCGAGCCACACCCGCATCATCTGGGCGCGCTCGCTGAGCTGCCCCCAGCGGTTGTAGAGCCGGATCTCCGAGACCCGCTCGACCGCGCCGAGGTCGAGCACGAACCAGGGCTTCGGCTCCAGCGCCGTGTGGAAGAAGAACGACGGGTCGCCGGTGGTCCGCGCGCCGTAGACGCCGCTCGTCCCGGACCAGGGCGAGGCCGAGCTGGCCCGCCAGGTCTTGCCCAGCGCGATGTTCTCGGACGGCCGGACCGAGACCAGGGTGTCCATCTCCAGTTCGCCGACCAGCGTCTTGATCTTCTTCGAGGCCTCCCGCAGGGGCGGGATCTCCAAGTCGAGCTTGTAGATCAGGTTCGACAGGATGCTCTGGTCGAAGCGGTGATCGATGAAGCCGTCGAAATCGGCTAAGCCCATCTGGTTGGGGATGTCGGTCACCACCCGTTCGTCGCCGGCATAGCGCAGCCATTCGGCGACGAGGTGGCGGGTCTCCGGGCTGACCATGAAGGCGATCCAGGTCGCCTGGATCTGGTCGGCGTTCCAGTAGCGCTCGGTGTCGCAGTCCATGAGCACGAAGCAGTCGCGCTTGGTCCAGGCCCGCTGCGGCTTGCCGTGCAGCACGCCCACCGCGACCCGGCGCCCGGATTCGGCGAGCCAGGTCAGGAGCGGCGTGACCGGCGGCAGCGGATCGGCGTCGATCGCCTGCATGCCGGTATCGGTGAACACGATGAAGTCGCCGTCGCGGCTGTGCGCGAGCGCCTCGGCGATGATGTAGGGCTTCCAGGCCCAGTTCCCGGCGCCCCGGGACCGATCGAGGATCACCCTGTGCGCCGCGTAGAACGGCGTCCCGCGCAGCCGGTCGGGCGACCAGCTCTCGATCGTATCAAATTCCCCGGTGGCGGCGGCTGCGGCCACGAGGCGGCGCTGGCTCTCGACGTAGTGGTACTTCGCGGCGAAGCTGACCAGGGTCTTGCGGCGGGGGCGCAGGCGGCGCCGCTGCTGCATCAGGACCTCAGCCCGGTGCATCGGGAAGGCGTTGACCCGCAGGGCCTCCGAGGGCTGGACATCGCTGGCCAAATCGATCCTCCCGGGCGGCTGACCCAGCCGTCGATCGGCGCACCGGCAAGACCGGGATCCCAAGGGGCTTGAGCCCTTTGGCGGGGTTCGGGGGCGGAGCCCGCGAGCGTTGGGCGAAGCCCGACACCAGGGCTCCGCCCTGGACCCGCAAAAGGTCACGGACCTTTTGAATCCCGGATTCTTTTCGGCGTGCAGGACCGACTCAAGGTTTCTCGGGCGCTTGTCACCGAGTTTCCCGCCGTCGGCAAGGGCGGCGGTTCAGGCGTCGTCGAAGGCGAGGTTCTCGATCGGGTAGTCGAGCATCAGCGCGCGCCGCTCGGGCGAGTTGTCCCATTCGCCGACCTTCGTGTAGCCGCCCGCCACGTCCAGAACCTCGACCACCGTGCCGATGGTCGGGATGCTCTTGAAGTGCTGCGGCCAGCCGGAGGCGAAGTAGAACACCTGCTCCACCCGGTCTGAGAGCTGGCAGACGCCGGGGCCGAAGGTGCCGAGCCCGAACACGAGGTAGCGCCCGTTCATCAGCGCCGCGACGTCGTCCGTCAGCGCGCCGCTCTGCGTCGAGAGCGGTACGCCGCGCGCCGCGATCCAGGCTTCCAACGCCGGGATCACCGGGTTGAGCCGGTTCTCGAACACCAACTTGATCGACGCGATCTTGCCCTCCCCCAGGAGCCGGTCGATCACCATCCGGTAGAAGGCGAGCGGCGGCTGCGGGTATTGCGGCGCCACCCAGGTGCCGAAGATGTCGCCCGAGCGGATGTGGATCAGCAACGCGTCGTCGGGCTTCTCGGGGATCTGCGCCGGCAACCGGTTGAACAGCGGCCGGATGGTGGTCCGCACGATCTCCCGGGTCTCCGCGGGGCCGAGCACGCCGGCCAGACGCTGGATCCCGAGGTCGAAATACATGCCCGACAGGTAGGCCCCGTCCTCCGGCAGCGGCTCGGATCCGGGAATGAAGGTGATGCCGCCGAGCGTCACGGGTCCGGATAGGGCGATCACCGCACTGCGGTCGGCGGCGGGGAGCTTGATCGTCTTGAGGTTGAGGTTGCGGGCGATCCCGATCGCCAGCAGGCACTGGATCAGGCAATTTCCGAAGGCGCCGCACTCGTAGAGTGCGATGCCGACCAGCGCGTGCGACCGGGGCCGCTCGGCGCTGACGAGGCTGTAGGTGATGTAGGGCGTGGATCCCGGCCGCTCGCCGGCCATGTCGAACGACGCGCCCAAGACCTGCCGCAGGGCGATCAAGTCGAACGCGGCGCGCGCGCACCAGACCTGCACGGCTGGGAGGCCCGCCCCGGCCGGGAGCTTTGCGGTCACCCGGACGTGGCGCGCCCAGGTGTCCTCCCCGGGCTCGATCACCCGGGCTGCCGAGGCCCCCTCGCCCGCCTCAAGGGCGACCTCCGACCAGACCTCCCCGTCATCCGAGACGGCGAGATCCCAGAGTTCGCCGTCGCCCCCTAGGGCGTGGATCGGGAAGCGCAGGCCGAGATCGACCTGCAGCCGGACGGTGCAGGCGGGATCGGGGCGTCGCGCCTCGGTATCCAGCCGATGCCACGGCTGTCCCGCCGCCAGGTCGATCAGATCGTCCGTCCCGCCGAGTGCCGCGCGCATCGCCCCTGGATCCTCCCGAATGCCGGGAGATCCTGTACCGGAGCCGATGGCGGTCGTCCCGCCTGACGAGAGCCGTTCCCGGTTGTGCCGCGATCGTCGCAGGTGGAGCTGCCATCGGAACGGGCACGATGGGCCTCAACGCCAGGCGGGCGTGAGGCCGCCGGGCATCAGGACCCCCAACCCCGCGCCCGGCTTGCCCGGAAGCGCGGCGTGGTGGCGGCAGCCGGCGTCGCAGAACGCGCGCAGGGTGCGCCGGTCCAGGCCGACATCGCACAGCGCGTCGTCGTCGAGCGCCGAGAGGACGCGGTAGGTGCGCGCAGCCGCGCGTCGGACCCGGATGGATCTCAAGATCGAGACCAGCATATCGTGCTCTCCTCCGTCATGAATATTGATGTGGTATCGATATTCGACGAATGGGAGCGTCGTTTTATTCTACGGTTCGCGCATCACTCATTTGAGCGATACTCCGTCGAAAATCCTGTCGGCTGCCAATTTGCTTCGCCGGTGGCCGGGACGGGGAGCGGGCATAGTAGCAGCAGGCGCATCAGCTCGGCCTGCCGGTTGGTGCCGGTCTTCTCGAACAGACGGCGCAGATGCGCGCGCGCCGTGTGCAGGGTGATCCGGCGCCGGGCCGCGCTCGCCGCGAGATCGTGCCCGGCCAGGATGTCGGTGGCCAGGGCGGCCTCTGCCGGCGTGAAGCCGAACAGCTCCTGCAGCGCCCTCGGGGCCGGCAGCGGGGCGGCAGCGGGGTCGATGACGCGTAGCAGCACTCCGTTGCCGGGGATCGGGCAGGCGGCAATCAGGAGCGTGCCGCCCTCCCCCGCGAGGCGAAGCGCGCCGCCGGTGCCGGTTGCGCAGCGGGCGACGAGCCGGCCGAACACCGCGGCGTGCTCGGGCGTGCCGGTGCACAGGTATCCGTTCCGGAGGCGCAGCAGGCCCCGGCGGACCAGGGCGTGGGCGGCGCGGTTCAGGACCTGCACGCGCCCGGACCGGTCGGTCACCGCCACCCCCTGCTCGAGATGCTCGACCAGCAGGCGAAGCGCGTCCTCCACAGGTGCCGGTTCGCGGGCCGGATCGGGCGTCGGCGTGGCGTGCCGATCTAACGGGCGCAGGGTGCGGTCGGGACTGACGATCACGCGCGGCCCTCATGGGATCGAAGCGGATGGCAGGATGTAGAACCCGGTTCCCCGCGCGATTATTCCCGGATGCCGATCGAATTCGTCAGTGCGGCTGCCCGGTCCGGGCGCGGTACAGCGCGACGAAGCCCCGCAGATCTCGGGCGTTGAGGTCCGACACCGCCCAGTAGGTGAGGTCGCCGGCGCTCCAGCGCTCGATGAACGTCCCGTCCCGGCGCGCCTCGACGGCCGCCGCATCGCCGGCCGCCGGCACCACGGTGACGCTGATCACGTGTCGGTCGTGGCGGTAGACCAGGGTCGGCACAGGCTTGCCGTCGACGATGTCGATCCGGCCGCCGGCCAGCGGGTAGCCCCGTTCGGCGAGGTCGGGGGCGTCGGGGGCGATGATGGTGCGGCCGTTGAACCACGGCTTGACCACGTGCCCGTCCGAGGAGGGGATATCGTAGGGCTGCGGCGCGGCGAGACCCCGCAGATGGCCGGCCAGAATGGCGTCTGCCGCCCGCGGCGGGGGCTCGACGGTCCGGAGGGGATCGAGGCCACCGAGCGAGGCGCCGAGGGCGATCCCGACCACCAGCGTCGCGGCGAGCGCCGGCCAAGAGGTGAGCCGAGGGCTCAGCCAAGAGCTGATCCTTGCGCGGCGGGGCTCCGGGTCGGCGAACCCGACCTCCTGGACTATCCGTCCGCGCAGGGTCTCGGGGAGCGGCACCGCCGCCAGCGTGGTCCGCACCGCGCCGGAGAGGCCGCGCAGGCGCTCGGCCCTGGCCTGGAGCTCGGGATCGGCCGCGAGGCGCCGCTCCATGGCCAGCACCTCGCCCGGCGACAGCTCGCCGTCGGCGTAGGCGCAGAGCAGCAGGAGGGTCTCGTCGCCGCCGGTCATCGCCCCTCCCCCGCGAGCCGTTCGAGCAGGTGCTGGCGCGCCCGCCCGAGCCGCGACATCACGGTCCCGATCGGCACGTCCGTTACCTCGGCGATCTCCCGGTAGCTCAGGCCGTGATACTCGCGCAGCACCAGCGTCTCGCGGAACGGGACCGGCAGCGCGCCGATCGCCCGGGCGAGGCGCCCGCCCTCGTCGTGGGCGATGAGCGCGGCTTCGGGCGTCTCGGGCGCCTCGGCGTGCACGCTTCCTGCATCCAGGATCGCGCGGGCCTCTGGAGCGAGGTCCTCGGCGAAGACCACCGTCCGGGGCCGGTGCCGGTGCAGCCACGAATAGCCGGTGTTGCGGACGATGGTCAGGAACCACGCCCGGGCGTTGCCCTCCGCGAAGGTCTCGATCGCCCGATAGGCGCGCAGGCAGGCCTCCTGCATCACGTCTTCGGCGTCGGTGGCGTTGCCGGTGAGCCAGTGCGCGAGCCGGTAGCCCTCGTCGAGCCGGGGCAGGACGAGTTGGCTGAAGCGCGCACGGGCGAGCGTCGTCATGCGCCGCCGCTCGCCGGGTCCGTATCCTGCGCCGCCATCGGCCGCTCATCCCGCAGCTTCGCGCCCTGGACTGAGAACCGTCAGGCCGTCCCAGGTATTCCCGGGATCGGCGAAAAATCAGGCGTCGAGCCCGAGCATCAGCCCGAGATTCTGCACCGCCGCCCCGGAGGCGCCCTTGCCGAGGTTGTCGAGGCGCGCCACCAGCACCGCCTGGCCGTGCTCGGAGGAGCCGAACACCCGCAGCTCGAGCCGGTCGGTGTCGTTCAGATCCTCGGGGGTGATCTTCTCACGGTGCTGGCCGGTCTCGGCGCCGGTCAGCACCTGAACCAGCGGCTGGCCGGCGTACCAGTCGCGCAGGGCCGCCTCGAGGTCGCCGGCCGTGGGCTTGCCCGGCAGCGCGTCGAGGTGGAGCGGCACGCTCACCAGCATGCCCTGGCGGAAATTGCCCACCGACGGCACGAAGATCGGCCGCCGGGTGAGCCCGCTGTAGCGCTGCAGCTCCGGCACGTGCTTGTGGGCGAAGCCGAGGCCGTAGAGCAGGAATGGCGCCGCGCCGCCCCGCTCGTACTCCTCGATCATGCCCTTGCCGCCGCCGCTGTAGCCGCTGACCGCGTTGACGCTGAGCGGGATATCCGCCGGGATCAGGCCGGCCTCGACGAGGGGGCGCAGGAGCGCGATCCCGCCCGTGGGGTAGCAGCCGGGATTGGCCACGCGCCGGGCGCGGGCCACGGCGGCGCCCTGCTCCTGGGTCATCTCCGGGAAGCCGTAGGTCCAACCGGGGGCGACCCGGTGGGCGGTGCTGGCGTCGAGGATGCGCGGGCCGCCCCCGGGCAGGCCGTCGGCCAGGGCCACCGTCTCCCTGGCGGCGTCGTCCGGCAGGCACAGGACGGCGAGATCGACCTCGGCGAGCAGCGCGCGCTTCGCCTCCGGATCCTTCCGGTGCTCGGGCGCGATGCTGCGCAGGGTCACGCGGCCGTCACGCTCCAGGCGCTCGCGGATGCCGAGACCGGTCGTGCCGGCCTCGCCATCGATGAACACGATGGGCCGCGTCGCTGCTTCGCTCGCCATGATCCGCCTCTCAGGCCAGAATCACGCCTGGCCGTCAGGTCCTGGAGGTGACCATTGCGCGCACGCCTGTCAACGGCGGCGCCCGCATCGGCTCCGGCGCGGCGGCCGGGACGATGCGGGCGCGTGGTGTTCCGGCCTCAGGTCGGCAGGCGGCCGTCGGGCGAATAGCGGTCGATCGCCGAGGGCAGCTCCCGGGACAGGCGCGCCAGGAGCGCCGCCCGGCTCAGGCCGGTCTGACGGGTCAGGTGGTCGAGGGTCTCGGGCCCGATGGCGCGCTCGAGGTCGGCCTCGGGGAGGTCGCGGTTGGCGCCGTGGTTGATCCACGAGGTGGCGGCCTCGCCGTGACCGCCCTTGGTGAAGTGGTCGACGAGCTCGCTGAGCCCGCTGGCGATCAGGCCGCCGACGCCGGCGGTCCCGGCGCCGCCCAGAAGGCCCGAGAGGCCGGAGAAATTCTCGAGCCCGCCGGTCGCGGTCCCGGTTCCTGTCGGGGCCGATTTTGGCACGGACGGAACCTGCGCCGGGCTGGTCCCGTGGTCGTGGCCCTTCAGCAGCTCGGCGAGCTTGTCGCGGTTCTGGTAGCCGGCCACGGCCAGTAGGCCCAGCAGCGCGGTCATCGAGGGGTAACCCTTGCTCATTGGTGTGTCCTCTCGTGTAGCCGCCCATCGTCGTGGAAGCGCGGGCCCCGGTCGGCGGATGCCGGGCCCCGCGATGCGGATCTCAGCGGGGGCGGCGGGTCGGCGCGGCGGACCGGCCGGCGAAGCGGCGGCCGACATAGGCGATCAGCTTCGGCAGAACGAAGATGGTGAGGAGCTTGCGGATCATCGTGGGTCTCCGTGACGGTTCAGCGGGGGGAGCGGGTGAGCCAGCCGACGCCGAAGGCGACGACGGCGACGGCGAGAAGGGTGCTGCTGCGGTGGTCGTCCGCGTAGCCGAGGGCGTCGCGGCCGAAGCGGGTGCCACGCTGCCGGGCCTCCCGGGCGTAGCGGCTGCCGTCGTCGAGGAGCCGTTCGCCCCGCCGGCGGGCTTCGTGGGCGAACTCGGTGCCTTCTTCCACGAGATCCTCGGTGCGCTCCCGGGCGCGGCCGTAGGCGTGTTGCGCCCCGCCGGCGACCTGATCGACCGCGCCGCGGACTTGGCGGGCCGGATCGCCGGTCAGGCCGCCGAGCGCGGTGTTGGCGCGGCCCTTGAGGTGGCGCGTGGCGCCGCGAAACCCGTCCCGGTTCATGTGAGGCTCCTGTCTCGGTCCCTGGGGCGGAAGCGGCCGGGCGGCCGCCCCCGCGCTTGCGGCAGCGCTTGCGTCAATGCTTGCCGGTGATCTTGTCGGCGAGGTTCTTGGCGCCGTCCTTGGCGTCGCCGACGGTCTTCTGCGCTTCGCCCTTGAGCTCCTGGGCCTTGCCCTCGGCCACGAGCTTGTCGTTGCCGGTGACGTTGCCGGCGGCCTGCTTGACGTTGCCGACGGCCTCGTTGGCCAGGCCCTTGATCTTGTCGGTGGTG
>NZ_VRVA01000057.1:0-36325 GCF_008039945.1 Methylobacterium sp. WL64 | reverse complement strand
CCCTTCCCCACCCGCGAGCAGATCCTCGCCTTCGTGGCGGAGGCGACCGAACCCGTCGGCAAGCGGGAGATCGCCAAGGCGTTCGGCATCAAGGGCGCCGCCAAGATCGACCTGAAGCGCATCCTCAAGGAGATCGAGGAGGATGGCGGCCTCGATCGCGGGCGCGGCGGCCTCGCAGCTGCCGGTCGCCTGCCGCCGGTGGTTCTGAGCGACATCCGCTCGCGCGACCGGCACGGCGACTTCCTGGCGGTTCCGGTCGAGTGGACCGGCACCGGCAAGCCGCCATCCATCGTGCTCACGCAAAGCCGCGGACCGCGCAAGGGCAACCGCCCGGCCGCCGGGATCGGCGACCGCGCCCTCGTCCGGGTCGAGCGCGACGCCGAGGGCGGCTATACCGGCCGGGTCATCAAGGTCATCGGAAAGAACAAGGCCGAGATCATCGGCGTCTACCGCGCCGGGGCGCAGGGCGGCCGGATCGTGCCGGTCGAGAAGCGCTCGCAGGGCCGCGAGATCCTGATCCCGCCCGGCGAGGAGGGTCAGGCCCGGGACGGCGACCTCGTCAGCGTATCGCTGGAGCGGGAGACGCGCTTCGGCCTGCCGCGGGGCCGGGTCCGGGAACGGCTCGGCTCGCTCGGCTCCGAGAAGGCCGTGAGCCTGATCGCGATCCACCTGCACAACATCCCGCACGTATTCTCGGACGCGACCCTGGCCGAGGCCGATGCAGCGGCCCCCGCCTCGCTCAAAGGTCGCGAGGATTGGCGCGACCGCCCGCTGCTGACCATCGATCCGCCGGACGCCAAGGACCACGACGACGCCGTGATGGCGGAGCCTGATCCCGACCCGGCCAATCCGGGCGGCTTCCTTGTCACGGTGGCGATCGCGGATGTCGCGGCCTATGTCCGCCCCGGCTCGAGCCTCGACCGCGAGGCGCTGGAGCGGGGCAACTCGGTCTATTTCCCCGACCGCGTCGTGCCGATGCTGCCGGAGCGGATCTCCAACGATCTCTGCTCCCTGCGCGAGGGCGAGGACCGCCCGGCCATCGCGGTCCGGATGGTGATCGCTGCCGACGGGGTGAAGCGCCGCCACACGTTCCACCGGGTGATGATGCGCTCCCTGGCCAAGCTCGCCTACGCGCAGGCGCAAGCCGCCATCGACGGGCAGGCGGATGCCGCAACGGAGCCGCTGTTGGAGACGGCGCTGCGCCCGCTCTGGGCGGCCTACGCGGCCCTGCGCGAGGCCCGGGACAGCCGCGGGCCGCTCGCGCTCGACCTGCCCGAGCGCAAGGTGCTGCTCTCGCCCGAGGGCGCGGTCGACCGGGTGATCGTGCCGGAGCGCCTCGACGCGCACCGGCTGATCGAGGAGTTCATGATCCAGGCCAACGTCGCCGCCGCCGAGACCCTGGAGGCGGCTAAGCAGGCGCTGATCTACCGGGTGCACGACGAGCCGGCGCAGGAGAAGATGCAGGCGCTCGGCGAGGTCCTGGCCTCGGTCGGGATCAAGCTGCCCAAGGAGGGGGCGCTGCGCCCCGCCTTGTTCAACCGCATCCTCGGATCGGTGGCCGGCAGCGAGCACGCGACCTTCATCAACGAGGTGGTGCTGCGCTCCCAGGCCCAAGCCGTCTACGCCTCCGAGAACCTGGGCCATTTCGGGCTGAACCTGCGCCGCTACGCGCATTTCACCTCGCCGATCCGCCGCTACGCCGACCTGATCGTCCACCGAGCGCTGATCGCCGCCTGCCGGCTCGGCGCCGACGGCCTGCCCGCGGAGGTGTCGGTGGGCGAGCTCGCGCAGATCGGCGAGCAGATCTCGGCGGCCGAACGCCGCGCCATGGCGGCGGAGCGCGAGACCATCGACCGGCTGATCGCCCACCATCTCGTCGACCGGATCGGGGCGACCTTCGCGGGGCAGATCGCGGGCGTCACGCGGTCGGGCCTGTTCATCAAGCTCGACGAGACCGGCGCGGACGGGTTCGTGCCGATCTCGCAGCTCGGCGCCGACTATTTCCGCCACGAGGAGGCCCGTCACGCCCTCGTGGGTGAGCGCAGCGGCGAGACTTTCCGGCTCGGCGACCGCGTCGAGGTCCGCCTGGTCGAGGCCGCGCCGGTGGCGGGGGCGCTCCGCTTCGAGCTGCTGAGCGCGGGCCAGACCCGCTCCGGGTCCAGCAAGGACGGCGCCGGCCGGAAGCCCGGCGGGCGGCCGTTCAAGGCCGCCCCCTCCGGCCGCCCGCCCGGCATCCGCAACTCCGGCACGCGCCATCGCGGCTCGCGCCGGTGACCCGGCCGGTGTAGGCTTTGGTCATGGCCACCGACGCGATTCCCGTGCGCACCCGCCTGATCCCCGCGATGGCGCGGGGCTTCATCGGCCGCTGTCCTCATTGTGGGCAGGGCCGGATCTTCGGACGCTTCCTGAAGGTGCGCCCGGAATGCGACGCCTGCGGGCTGGAACTGCACCATCACCGCGCGGACGATCTGCCGCCCTACGTGGTGATCTTCATCGTCGCCCACATCGTCGGCTACCTGATCCTGGAGACCGAAACCGCCTACGATGTCCCGTTGTGGGTCGAGATGGGCGTCTGGCCGGTCTTCACGCTCCTGTTCGCCCTCGCGTTGCTCCAGCCGGTCAAGGGTGCAGTCGTCGGGTTGCAATACGCCCTTGGCATGCACGGCTTCGCCACGTTACCGCGGGGCCGCCCCGTTTCGGGGTTGAAGGAGACACGCCTTGCCGCAGCCGGAGCCGCAGCAGGAATCCGAGATCGCGACCAGCCCTGAGCGGACGCCGTCCCCGGCGCGCCTGCGCCCGCGGGACGCCGCCACCCTGATCGTGCTGGACCGGCGCGGGAAGGGCGGCCCGAAGGTCCTGATGGGCCGCCGCAACCCGCGCCTCGCCTTCATGCCCGGGCAGTTCGTGTTCCCCGGGGGCCGTATCGAACTCGGCGACCGCCACATGCCGGTGGCCGGCGCACTGCCCGACTACGCCGAGGCCGCGCTGACCCGTCAGGTCTCCCGGCCGCCGCACCATCTCGGCCGGGCGCTGGCGCTGGCCGCCATCCGGGAGACCTACGAGGAGACCGGCCTGCTGCTCGGCACGAACGAGCACGGCGCCCCCGAGACCGCCCCCGCGGGCTGGGAGGCCTTCGCCCGGCACGGGATCCTGCCGGACCTGGAGGCGCTGCACCTCGTGGCCCGGGCGATCACCCCGCCCAAGCGCGTCCGCCGGTTCGACACGCGGTTCTTCGCCGTCGATCGCCGCATGGTCGTGGCCGAGGAGACCGGCCGGGTGAGCCCCGAGGCCGAGTTCACCGAGCTCGCCTGGGTCCGCCTGGACGCGGCGCGCAAGCTCGACCTGCCGTTCATCACCCGCGCCATCCTGGACGATCTGGAGGCGCAGATCGCGGCCGATTTCGCGCCGCACCGGATGATCCCCTTCCACTACGAGCGCTACGGGCGCCGGGAACGAGTCGCGTTGTGAATGTTTCGGACAGGCCGGACCGGATCGTCGCGGGACGCGGGATCGGACCGGACACCGTGGCGGCGATCACCGCCGCCATCGCCTGCGTCACCGTGGTCGGCATCGGCCTCAGCCTGTCGATCCCGCTCCTATCGATCGAGCTGGAGCGGCGCGGCGCGTCGAGCACGCTGATCGGGCTCAACACCGCGGTCGCCGGCATCGCCAGCATCTGCACGGTCCCGTTCGTCCCGCGACTGGCCGCGCGGATCGGCGTCGCGCCGCTCCTGTGTCTCGCCCTGGTCGTGGGGGCGGTGAGCCTCGCCGCCTTTCCGATGGTGCCGGGCATCGCCCTGTGGTTCCCGCTGCGCTTCGTGTTCTCGGCGACGCTCGGCGCACTGTTCGTGCTGTCCGAGTACTGGATCAACGCCGCCGCCCCGCCGGAGCGCCGAGGCCTGGTGATGGGCATCTACGCTACCGTGCTGGCAGCGGGCTTCGCGGTCGGGCCGGCGCTCCTGGCCCTCGTCGGGACCGAGGGCTTGCCCCCCTACCTGACCGGTGCCGCCCTGATGCTGGCCGGCGGCCTGCCGATCGTCCTCGCCCGGGGCCTGTCGCCGACCATCGAGCACGGCTCCGGCCGCAGCCTCCTCGCCTATCTGCGCTTCGCCCCCGGGGCGCTGCTCGCCGCCCTCGCGTACGGGGCGGTGGAGACCGGGATCTTCGCGATCCTGCCGCTCTACGGCCTGCGCCTGGGCTACGACGCACAGGGCGCGGCCGGCCTCGTCAGCCTGATCGCGCTCGGCAACGTGCTGTTCCAGATCCCGTTCGGCTGGCTTGCCGACCGCGTCGACCGGGGCGCGGTGCTCCTCGGCGCGGGCCTGGCCGGGGCGGCGGGCTCGGCCCTGATCCCGCTGGCCTCCGGGTCGCCGCTGGCGCTCGGCCTGGTCCTGTTCGCCTGGGGCGGCATCGCCGGGACGCTCTACACGGTCGGCCTGACCACGCTGGGCGACCGGGTCCCGGCCTCCGACCTCGCGGGCGCCAACGCGGCCTTCGTGGTGCTGTACAATGTCGGCCTGATGCTCGGGCCGCCGCTGATCGGCGGCGGGCTCGACCTCGTGCCGCCGCACGGCTTCGCGTGGGCGCTGCTGGAACTGTTCCTGGTCTTCTCGTCGAGCCTCGCGATGATGGAGCGATCCGCCGCGCGGTCTTGACCTGAGGGGTCCGATCGGGCATTGACCGGCCCGTATTCGGCCGGGCCTTCCCGGCCATTTGCGTTTCGCTCACGCGGAATGCCGCACCCTGCAGGAGCGCCGCGCCATGGCTAAGGCCGTCACCGTCAAGATCAAGCTCGTCTCCACCGCCGACACGGGCTATTTCTACGTCACCATGAAGAACTCCCGCACGCAGACCGAGAAGCTGACTATGCGCAAGTACGATCCGGTCGCGCGCAAGCACGTCGACTTCAAGGAAACCAAGATCAAGTAAGCTCGCGGGACCCATCCCGGTCCAGCCGCGACCTCGAGGCCGCTCCGGAGACGGGGCGGCTTTTTTCGTGCCCTGCCGGGACAGGGTGACGAACGATCCTGCCCGGCGCCGCGGACGGGGCCGGGGCGACGTCGGACCATAGTCTCGCCGCGTTCCGGGCGCTGCCTGACCCGGCGCCGGGATCCGTCTCCCTCCGCACTGGCCGGACCGGCCAAGGGAGCGCGCACGGTGTTCAGAGTTCTGCTGACGATCCTGACAGTCCTGGCGGTGCTCACGGCCCGCCTCGTCCTCAAGCTACCGCTGATTCCCTATCGGGCCGTCCGCGGGATGGTGCGAGGCCTGTTCGCGCCGGCCTGAACGCGCACCCTCTCACGCATCCGTCACGGCGCTGGAGAAGCCGGACAGCTCCGGATCGAGCGTCCGCGCCAGGGTCCGGGCGATGGCGACCAGGGCTGTCACCATCGGGGTCGAGGGCTCGCGGCGCGGGGCGACGAGGCCGATCGTGTGCTCCAGGTCCGGGGCGGTGATCGGGATCGCCCGCACGCCCGCCATGGGCCCGAGGGCATCGACCAGGATCTCCGGCATGATTGAGGCCCAGCGCAGGGTGCGCACGTGGGTCATCAGCACGATCATCGAGTTCGATTCCAGCGTCGCGGCCGGATCGGCGCCGGCGTCCCGGATCTGCTGATCGATGATCCGGCGGTTCTGCATGTTCGGGGTCAGCAGGCAGAGCGGCAGGCGGCCGGTCTCCGCCCAGGTGACGCTGGCGCGGCCGTCGAACGGGCCGCCGTCGGCCGTGACCAGGCGGTAGCGCTCCCGGTAGAGCGGTACCGACACGACACGGCCGAGCGGCTCGTTGTCGAGGTAGGTCAGCCCGGCATCGGCCTCCAGGTTCTCGATCAGCGAGAAGATGTCGGCGGAGGCCGCGGATTCGACCGTGAGCCGGACGCCCGGGTGGCGCTCGCCATAGGGGGTGGTCAGGCTCACGATCATCGGCAGGGCCGTGGGGATCGCGGCGATGCGCAGGTGCCCGGTCAGGCCGCGGCGCAGGCCCGTGACCTCCTCGTGCATCGCCCGCGCGTCGGCCACGATGCGGCGTGCCCATTCGAGCACCCGCTCGCCCTCCGGGGTGAAGCCCTGGAAGCGCGAACCGCGCAGTACCAGCTGCACGCCGAAGCGGTTCTCCAGCTGCTTCACGCCGGCCGAGAGGGTCTGCTGCGTCACCCCGCAGGTCTCGGCCGCATGGCCGAAATGCTGCTCGCGGGCGAGCGCGAGCAGGAAGTCGAGCTTGTCGATCACGGAGGCATTCCGAGCGGCGCGCACCCCGCAGGTTGGGATGCCGAAACCTAGTGGCCCGCCCGTCCGGCCACAACCGGCGGCGGGCGCACGCTCAGCGGAACAGGATGAACGCCTTCGACAGGGTGATGCCGATCCCCCAGAGGATCGGGATGCCCACGACCGCCCAGGCCAGTGCCGCCGCGGCGCTGAACCCGCCCCGGCCGATGCCGAACGAGCCCGACGACCGGACGGCAGCGGCGGCGCCGCGGACGTCGAGGGCGGCGCGCTCGGTATCGGACATGAACCACCGCCCGGCAAGCGGCCGGATCAACAGGTTGCAGACGAACCCGGCGGCCAGGAACGCGGCCAGCACGTACATGGTCCGCCCATAGAGGTCCGCGCCCTGGACACCGGCGGCGGCCTGCGCCTCCCGGATCTTGGTGACCACGAACGGACCGACGATGCCGGCGGTCGACCACGCGGTGAGCAGGCGGCCGTGGATCGCGCCGACGAACTGCGTGCCGAACACGTCGGCGAGGTAAGCCGGGATCGTCGCGAAGCCGCCGCCATACATGGACAGGATCACGCAGAAGAACGCGACGAACAGAGCCTGCGAGCCGATCCCGGCGGCCCAGGGAGCGGCGGCGTAGAGCACGCCGCCCAGGGCGAAGAAGATCGCGTAGGTGAGCTTGCGGCCGATCCGGTCCGACATCGAGGCCCAGAAGAACCGGCCCAGGATGTTGAACAGCGACAGCAATCCGACGAAGCCGGCCGCGATCGCGGCGATCTGGGCCTTCTGGCCGGCGTCGAGCGCAGCAAAGCCGGTGCCGGGCAGCCCGATCAGGGAGCCGCCGAAGATCTCTTGGAGCATCGGCGAGGCGAGCGCCAGCACGCCGATCCCGGCCGAGACGTTGAGGCAGAGCACCAGCCAGATCATCCAGAACTGAAAGGTCTTGTGCGCGTCCCGCAGGTGGACGTGGCCCGAGGCGATCATCGCGTTCTTGGCGGCAGGCGGCGTCCACCCGTCCGGCTGCCAGCCGGCCGGCGGGACCCGGTAGCCGAAGGCTCCGCCCAGCATGAACACGCAATAGCCCAGCCCCATCAGGGCGAGCGTCTGCCAGACGCCGACGGAATCGGGGCTGCGGAAGGTCTTGATCAGGCCGTCGGCCAGGGGAGAGCCGATCATCGCGCCGCCGCCGAAGCCCATGATGGCCATGCCGGTGGCCATGCCGCGCCGGTCCGGAAACCACTTGATCAGGGTCGAGACCGGGGAGATGTAGCCGAGGCCCAGCCCGATGCCGCCGATCAGGCCCATGCCGAGCCAGACCAGCCAGAGCTGGTGGAGGTAGACCCCCAGCGCGCCGATCAGGAAGCCGCCGCCCCAGCACAGGGCGGCCACGATGCCGGCCTTGCGCGGGCCCGCCCGCTCCAGCCAGCCGCCGAACAGGGCGGCCGACAGGCCGAGCATCACGATGCCGATGGAGAAGACCGTGACCAGGTCGCTGACGCGCCAGTCGCACGTGGTGGTGAACAGCGCCGTCATCACGCCCATGTCGGGGCAGGCGGCGGGGGCGGGCTGGCCGACCGAGAGGGCCCGGCTCAACGGCAGCCAGAACACCGACAGCCCGTAGGCCATGCCGATGCAGAGATGGATCGCCAGGGCCGCCGGCGGAACCAGCCAGCGGTTGAAGCCCGGTTTGGCGACGATGCGCTCACGGGACAACCAGCCGTGATCGCTCCCGGGCGCGACTGCGCCCGCCAGGTCTGAACGCATAGAGGCTTCCTCCAGGCACGACTTCGTTGCGTGAGCCGTGCTGCCGAGGAAGCTTAGTCGTTGAGCTTGGCGGGTGCCAGCGCGCGGACGGGGTTCGACCCGTCATCGGTACCGGTTTAGCCTACAATTCAGGGGCGACGTATACGCGGATACCGAAATCGGCGCATCCTGCATTCATTCGGAGGGTCGGCGCGCAGCGCGTAAACCTCCAGGCGCGCCTCGGGCCGTCGCCGCCCTGCTCAGGGGCGGCCGCGTTCGACCGGCGCCGCGATGGACCGATCGAACGCGACGAAGGCCGATCAGCCGGCGTCGCTGGCACCGTCGCCGAGCTTCTGCGGGTCGCGGGTGGCGGAGCGCACCGGGCTCTCGGACTGGGGCTCGGCCCCGCGCAGGGCCTGCTGCACCAGGCTGTCGGCCCGGTCGCCCATCCCCGGCAGGGCGGCCTCGAGCTTCGAGACCATCTTGGGCGTCCAGAAGGCCGTGATGTGCTTGTGCACCCCGGCCACCGCCTCGTCCTCCGGGTAGGACCGGAAGAAGGTGGCGATCTGGTTCGCCATCCGGAGGAGCTTGTCCTCCTGGGTCTGTGCGCTCATCGAGTCACTCCGCCGCGTCGAGGCGCTGGGCGATCCGGGTTAACGAGAAATCCTCCTCGTAGAACTTCGCCTGCCAATCCGAGGGCCGGTTGGTCCGCCGGATCTGCACCGCCGTGACCTTGTACTCGGGACAGTTGGTCGCCCAATCTGAGTAGTCGGTGGTGATCACGTTGGCGCCGGTCTTGGCGTGGTGGAACGTGGTGTAGACCACGCCGGGCTGCATCCGCTCCGAGACCTTGGCCTTCAGGGCGATGTCGCCGGACCGGCTCTCCAGGGAGACCAGGTCGCCGTCGACGATGCCGCGCAGTTCCGCGTCGAACGGGTGGATCTCCAGCACGTCCTCCTCGTGCCAGCGCGAGTTCTCGGTGCGCCGGGTCTGCGCGCCGACATTGTACTGGGACAGGATCCGGCCCGTGGTCAGGATCAGCGGGAACTTCGCCCCCGTCCGCTCCTCGGTGGCCACGAACTCGGTGATCATGAACCGGCCCTTGCCGCGGACGAAGCGGTCCACGTGCATCATCGGCGTGCCGAGCGGCGCCTTCTCGTTGCAGGGCCACTGCACCGAGCCCAGCTCGTCGAGCTTGGCGTAGGACACGCCGGTGAAGCTCGGGGTCAGGCCGGCGATCTCGTCCATGATCTCGGACGGGTGGCTATACTCCATCTTGTAGCCCAGCGCGTTGGAGAGCAGCACCGTGCCCTCCCAGTCACCGAAGCCGCCCATCGGAGGCATCACCTTGCGGACGCGGGAGATGCGCCGCTCGGCGTTGGTGAAGGTGCCGTCCTTCTCGAGGAACGAGGCGCCCGGCAGGAAGACGTGGGCGTATTTCGCGGTCTCGTTCAGGAACAGGTCCTGGATGACGATGCATTCCATCGCCTTGAGGCCGGACGTGACATGGTGCGTGTCGGGATCCGACTGCGCGATGTCCTCGCCCTGGATGTAGAGGCCCTTGAAGCTGCCATCGACGGCCTCGTCGAGCATGTTGGTGATGCGCAGGCCCGGCGCACCGTCGAGCTTGGCGCCCCAGAGCGCCTCGAAGCTCTCACGGGTGGCGTCGTCCGAGACGTGGCGGTAGCCGGTGAACTCGTGCGGGAACGAGCCCATGTCGCAGGAGCCCTGGACGTTGTTCTGGCCGCGCAGCGGGTTCACGCCGGCACCGAGCTTGCCGATGTTGCCGGTGGCCATGGCGATGTTGGCCATGCCCATCACCATGGTCGAGCCCTGGCTGTGCTCGGTGACGCCGAGGCCGTAATAGATGCCGGCCGCACCGCCCGTGGCGTAGAGCCGGGCCGCCGCACGCACCTCAGCCGGGTCGAGGCCGGTGAACGATTGCTGGTTCTCGGGCGAATGCCGCTCCTCGGCGATGAACCGGGCCCAGGACTCGAACTCGGCGAGGTCGCAGCGCTCGCGGACATACGCTTCGTCGATCAGCCCCTCGGTGACGATGACGTGCGCCAGCGAATTGATGAAGGCGACGTTGGAGCCGGGCTTCAGGGGCAGGTGATAGTCGGCCTTGATGTGGGGCGACTTCACCAGTTCGATCTTGCGCGGATCGGCCACGATCAGCTTGGCGCCCTCCCGCAGGCGCTTCTTCATGCGCGAACCGAAGACCGGGTGCCCGTCGGTCGGGTTGGCACCAATCACCAGGATCACGTCGGACTGCTCGACCGACTTGAAGTCCTGGGTGCCGGCCGAGGTACCGAGCGTCGACATCAGCCCGTAGCCGGTGGGCGAGTGGCAGACGCGGGCGCAGGTATCGACGTTGTTGTTGCCGAAGGCGGCGCGCACGAGCTTCTGGACGAGGTAGGCCTCCTCGTTGGTGCAGCGCGACGAGGTGATGCCGCCGACCGAATCCTTGCCGTATGTCGACTGGATCCGCTTGAATTCGCTGGCCGCGTGCGAGATGGCCTCGTCCCAGGAGACCTCGCGCCACGGATCCGTGATCTTCGCGCGGATCATCGGCTTGGTGATGCGGTCCTTGTGGGTGGCGTAGCCGTAGGCGAAGCGACCCTTGACGCAGCTATGGCCCTCGTTGGCCTTGCCGGCCTTGTACGGCACCATGCGGACGACGCGGGTGCCCTGCATCTCGGCCTTGAACGAGCAGCCGACGCCGCAATACGCACAGGTCGTCACCTCCGCGTGCTCGGGCTGGCCGAACTCGTGGATCGATTTTTCCTGCAACGTGGCCGTGGGACAGGCCTGCACGCAGGCGCCGCAGGAGACGCACTCCGATTCCATGAAGTTGGTCGGGCCCGCCGCCACGCGGCTGTCGAAGCCACGGCCCGCGATGGTCAGCGCGAAGGTGCCCTGCACCTCCTCGCAGGCGCGGACGCACCGGTTGCAGACGATGCACTTCGACGGATCGTACGTGAAGTACGGGTTCGACTCGTCCTTGGGCAGGTACTTCTCGGCACTCGGCACGACGTGGTTGTCGCCCTCGTAGCCGTAGCGAACGTCGCGCAGGCCGACGACGCCGGCCATGTCCTGCAACTCGCAATCGCCGTTGGCCGCGCAAGTCAGGCACGTCAGCGGGTGATCGGAGATGTAGAGCTCCATCACGCCCTTGCGGAGCTTGGCCAGCTTGTCGGTCTGCGTGCGCACGACCATGCCGTTCTCGGCCGGCGTGGTGCAGGAGGCCGGCGTCCCGCGCCGCCCCTCGATCTCGACGAGGCAGAGCCGGCAGGAGCCGAACGGCTCCAGGCTGTCGGTGGCGCACAGCTTCGGGATCTGCGTGCCGGCATGCATCGCCGCCGCCATCACCGAGGTGCCGGCCGGCACCGTCACGTCCATGCCGTCGATCGTCAGGGTGACGGTCTGCTCCGCCACGCGGATCGGCGTGCCGTAGTCGATCTCCTTGATCAGGCCCATCGACGTCTCCTTCACTCGGCCGCGACCGGCAGATCGCCGGCGCGCCTGAAATCTTCAGGGAAGTGGGTGATCGCGCTCATCACGGGCATCGGCGTGAGCCCGCCCATGGCGCAGAGCGACCCGTCGGTCATGACCTCACAGAGGTCCTCGATCAGCTTCAGGTTCGTCTCCGGCCGGATGCCGGCGATGACCTTGTCCATGGTCTCGACGCCACGGGTCGCGCCGATCCGGCAGGGGGTGCACTTGCCGCAGGATTCGGTGGCGCAGAACTCGAAGGCGAAGCGGGCTTGGGAGGCCATGTCGACGGTGTCGTCGAACACCACGATGCCGCCATGGCCGACGAGGCCCTTCGCAGCGGCCATCGCCTCGTAGTCGAGAGGCGTGTCGAGCAGGCGGTCGGGGAAGTAGGCCCCGAGCGGCCCGCCGACCTGTACGGCCCGCACCGGCCGGCCGGAGCGGGTGCCACCGCCGTAATCCTCGATCACCTCGCGCAGGGTCACCCCGAAGGCGAGCTCGATCAGGCCACCGTGCTTGATGTTGCCGGCGAGCTGGATCGGCAGCGTGCCGAGCGAGCGGCCCATGCCGTAATCGGCGTAGGCCCCGGCGCCGTTCTCGAGGATCCACGGCACGGCCGTGAAGGTCATGACGTTGTTGACCAGCGTCGGCTTGCCGAGGAAGCCCTTGAGCGCCGGGATCGGGGGCTTGGCCCGCACGATGCCACGCTTGCCCTCCAGGCTCTCCAGCAGCGAAGTCTCCTCGCCGCAGATATAGGCGCCCGCGCCCAGCCGGACCTCCAGGTGGAACGTCTTTCCCGATCCCAAGATATCGTCGCCGAGGACGCCGGCCTCGATGCCGTTGGCGATGGCTTCCTTCAGGGTGGCGAAGGCCTGCGGGTATTCGGAGCGCAAGTAGATGTAGCCGCGGGTCGCACCCGTCGCGATCGCCGCGATGGTCATGCCCTCGATGAGGTTGAAGGGGTCACCCTCCATCATCATCCGGTCGGCGAAGGTACCGGAATCGCCCTCGTCGGCGTTGCAGACGACGTATTTCTGCTCACCCTTGGCGAGCATCACGGTGTTCCACTTGATGCCGGCCGGGAAGCCGGCGCCGCCGCGGCCGCGCAGGCCGGAATCGCGCACCGCCGCCACGATCCCCTCGGCGTCGAGCCTCAGCGCCGCCTCGAGGCCGCGATACCCGCCATGGGCCCGGTAATCGGCCACGGAGATCGGATCGACCACGCCGCAGCGGTGGAAGGTCAGGCGCTGCTGACGGGCGAGGAACGGGATCTTTTCGGGGTCGCCGAGGCGCAGGGCATGCTCGCCGCCGGTGGCGAGCCCGGCATCCAGCAGGGCGTCGACATCCGAGACCTTGACGGGACCGTAGGCGACCCGGCCTTCCGGCGTGGCGACTTCCACCATCGGCTCCAGCCAGAACAGGCCGCGCGAGCCGGTGCGCACGATGGTCACGTCGAGGCCGCGGCGCTCGGCGCCCGCGAACAGGGCCCGGGCGACCTTGTTGGCGCCGAGACCCAGAGCCACGGCGTCCCGGGGGACGTAAAGGGTAACGCTCACTGGCGGGTCTCCCGCTTGGTTTCGGCCAGCGCCTCGTCGAGGCCGTCGGCAGTCAGGTGGGCCACCGGCTCGCCGTCGATCAGGGCCGCGGGACCGTTGGCGCAGAGGCCGAGGCAGTAGACCGGCTCCACCGTGGCGCTGCCGTCGGCGGTGGTCTCGTGCCAGTCACAGCCGAGGCGGCCGAGGATCTCGCGGTGGATCTTGTCCGAGCCCATGGCCTGACAGGCCTCGGCCCGACACAGCTTCACCTCGTGGCGGCCGGCCGGATGGGCGCGGAAGTCGTGGTAGAACGTGATGCAGCCATGCACCTCGGCACGCGACAGGTTCAGCGCGTCGGCGATGAGCGGCACGGCGCCGCCATCGACGTAGCCGAAGGTCGCCTGCAACGCGTGCAGGATCGGCAGCGTCGCGCCTTCGAGATGGGTATGCTCTGCAATGATCCCGGTGGCGCGTTCCGCGCTCCAGGGCTCGTGACGCGCCATGGTTTCCAGCCCAGTCTGTTCCTTTTCTAAAGCGAAGTGGAACAGAAATGCCGAACACCATCAATCGCGCAGTCCGGTCGCCTGACAAAGGATCCCTGTCAGACTGTCACCCGTCGCGGGCCGGCGGCCCATCCATACGGTAAGCCTTTCTCAACGCATCGGTTTCTACCGCCTAGAAACCGTCGAACCAACCCGCGTGCGACGCAACATCATCTTGTGCCCTGCAAGAAATTTCATCTGCCGCGCGGTCTGGACGGTCAGAACTCCATGTCGAGCTCTTCGATCTCATCCGGCTCGTCAGCGGCGGCCTCGGCCCATTCGATCATCAACGGCCAGTGCAGGATGGCGTCCCGGTAGGCTGCGGCCCGGGGCGGCAGCGCGACGTCGTAGGTACGGAAGCGGGTGCAGACCGGGGCGTAGAGCGCATCGGCGAGGCCAGGCCGGTCACCGAAGAGGAACGGTCCGTCGTACCGGTCCAGGCAATCGTCGAAGATCGTGACGATGCGCTCGATATCGGCCTTGGCGCCGTTGAACACCCGAAAGCCCGGATGGAACGCCCGCAGGTTCATCGGCAGGGCCGAGCGCAGGTTGACGAAGCCCGAGTGCATCTCCCCGGAGATGGAGCGACAATGGGCACGCTCGGCCACCTCGCGCGGGAGAAGGCCGGCGTCGGGAAAGGTCTCGCTCAGGTATTCGGCGATCGCGAGGATGTCCCAGACCACCACGTCGCCATGCCGCAGGCGCGGCACCAGGAAGGATGGGGACAGGTGCAGCAGTTCCGCACGGCTGGTGACGTCCGTGCCCGACAGGACTTCCGTGTCGAACGCGAGACCCGCCATCCGGCAGATCAGCCAGCCCCGCAGGGACCAGGAGGAGTAGTTGCGACTGGAGATGGTGAGCGTGGTGGCGGTCATCGTCTTCACCCCGGGCGCGTCGCCGATCATGCGATCTACATTGCCGGATCCAAAACTCGTGCCGGAGCAGAGACTCGTGCCGGAGCAGCGAATCTTGCCGACTCGATCCGGGCGAATCGCAACGCGCCGAAGACTACTCCCGACGAAGCAGCGCGGCGACCTCCGCCTGCTCGGCTGCCGACAGGGTCCGGACCGGCGCGGCCGGCCGCCGGCGGGCGAGGCGCCAAATCCCGAAAGCGCCGAGCAGAACCGCCAGGATCGGGGTCAGCCACAGCAGCAGGGTGTGCAGGGCAAAGACCGGCCGCAGCAGCACGAACTCGCCGTAGCGGTCCACGACGTAGCGCAGCACCGCCGGATCACTGTCGCCCTTCTGCAGGCGCTCGCGCACGATCACGCGCAGATCCTTGGCGAGCGGCGCGTCGGAATCGTCGATCGACTGGTTCTGGCAGACCAGGCAGCGCAGCTCGGACGAGATCTCCCGGGCGCGATGCTCCAGCACCGGATCCTTCAGCACCTCGTCGGGCTGGACCGCATGGGCCGGGACGGCGAGCGAAAGGGTCGCGAGGAGCGCGAAGGCGAGGCGGCCACGCGCCTTCCCCCTCCCCGGTGCGGCGTCCACAGACCGACGGCCATCGACCGCGACAGGCCCCCTCTCCCGCACAGGAGAGGGGGCCTGCGGCTCGACCGGATACGCGTGGACCCGGTCCCCCACAGAGGGACCGGGAAGAACCGCGTTGGCCCTCATGTCCCGACCCATCACTCCGCCGGGACCGCGGCAACGTGGGGCATCGCCCGCGCCCGCGCCTTGGCCGGCACGCCGACGCGCATCCGGCGGTCGGTGAGGGACAGCCCGCCGCCCAAGGCCATCACGACCGCGCCGAGCCAGATCATCAGCACCAGCGGCTTGTAGTAGAGGCGCAGGCCGACGCCGCCATCCTGGCCGATCTCGCCGAGGCTGGCGTAGACCTGACTCGCCCCGATGGTGAGCAGGCCGGATTCCGTCACCGACATCTTGCGGCTCGGGTAGAAGCGCTTGCCGGTCTCGACCCGGCCGACCTCGTCGCCCGAGCGGGTCCGGATCGTCAGGAAGGCCGCGGCCTCCTCGTAGTTCGGGCCGGCCCGGGGCGCGAGCCGGTCGAGGGTCGCCGTGTAGGGGCCGGCCGACAGGGTCTGGCCGGGCTTGAGCGTCGCCAGCCCCTCGGTGGCCCACCCTTGCGCGGCGATGCCGATCACAACCACGCCGACGCCGGCATGGGCGAGCGCCGTGCCCCAGGCCGAGCGCGGCAGGCCGATGGCTCGGCGCCCGATCTGGCCGAGGTCGCGCGTCCGGCTGGAGCCAAAGCCCCGGGCCCGGGAGACGATCTCCAGCGCCGAGCCGATCAGCAGGTAGGCGCCGAGCCCGATCCCGACCGGCGCCATCACGGGGCCGCCCCAGGTGAAAGCCAGGACCGCGAAGCCGACCACCAGGGCGACGGCGAGCGCCGCGAACAGGCGCTGCGAGGCTGCGAGCACGTCCCCGCGCTTCCAGGCGAGCGCCTGGCCGAAGGGCACGATCAGCAGGAGCGGAATCGCCAGGGGGATGAAGGTGGCGTTGAAGAAGGGCGGCCCGACCGTGATCTTCTCCCCGG
Organism: Methylobacterium sp. WL64; assembly: GCF_008039945.1. Classification (NCBI taxonomy): domain Bacteria; kingdom Pseudomonadati; phylum Pseudomonadota; class Alphaproteobacteria; order Hyphomicrobiales; family Methylobacteriaceae; genus Methylobacterium; species Methylobacterium sp. WL64. The sequence goes on along the minus strand of NZ_VRVA01000057.1, from coordinate 20,290 downwards.
TCAGCATCTCCAACAGGAGCGGATAGAGCGTCCCCACCAGCACCGTGGCGCAGGCGGCCACCAGGAACAGGTTGTTGAGGACGAGCGCCCCCTCCCGGGAGATCGGCGCGAACAGGCCGCCCTGTCGCAGCAGCGGCGCCCGCCACGCAAACAGCGTCAGCGAGCCGCCGATGAACAGGATCAGGATCGCCAGGATGAAGACGCCGCGGGTCGGGTCGGTGGCGAAGGAATGCACCGAGGTGATCACCCCGGAGCGGACCAGGAAGGTGCCGATCAGCGACAGCGAGAAGGTCAGGATGGCGAGCAGCACCGTCCAGACCTTCAGGGCGTCGCGCTTCTCCATCACCACGGTGGAGTGCAGCAGCGCCGTGCCGGCGATCCAGGGCATCAGGGAGGCGTTCTCCACCGGGTCCCAGAACCACCAGCCGCCCCAGCCGAGCTCGTAATAGGCCCAGTAGGAGCCCATCGCGATGCCCAGCGTCAGGAACGACCAGGCGGCGAGCGTCCAGGGCCGCACGGCCCGCGCCCAGACCGCATCGATCCGCCCGTCGATCAGGGCGGCGACCGCGAAGGCGAAGCTGATCGAGAAACCGACATAGCCGACGTAGAGGAGCGGCGGGTGGATCGCCAACCCGACATCCTGCAGCAGCGGGTTGAGGTCGTTGCCCTCGAGCGGCGCCGGGACCACGCGGCTGAACGGGTTCGAGGTCGTGATGATGAACAGCACGAACACGAAGGTGATCAGGCCCTGCACGCCGAGCGTGTTGGCCCGCAAGCGCGGCGGCACGGAATTCTTGGCCACGGCCACGCAGGCGCCGAACAGGGTCAGGATCAGGACCCAGAGGAGCATCGAGCCCTCGTGGTTCCCCCAGACGCCGGAGAACTTGTAGATCAGCGGCTTCTGCGTGTGCGAGTTCTCGACGACGTTCTGGACCGAGAAGTCCGAGGTGACGTGCGCCCAGGTCAGGGCCGCGAAGGCGAACAGCACGCACGCGAAGGCGCCCAGGGCCGCCTGCGAGGCGGCCTGGCGCAGGGCCGGGTCGCCCGAGCGCGCCGCCCAGACCGGCATCACCATCTGGACAAGGGAGATCGCCAGCGCGAGCGCGAGCGCGAAATGGCCGGTCTCGACGATCATCCGGTTTCCTTACCGCTCACTGCGGGGGCCGAGGGTCCCGCCGTTCGAGGCGGTGACGGGCTTCGGTGCGACCTTGGCGCCGCCCTTCTCGCCCCCCTCCTGCCAGCGCCCATGTGCCTTAAGGGCGTCGGCGACCTCCCGGGGCATGTACGATTCGTCGTGCTTGGCCAGCACCGTGTCGGCCCGGAACCGGCCGCCCGGCTCCAGCATACCCTCGGCCACCACGCCTTGCCCCTCGCGGAACAGGTCGGGCAGCAGGCCCTTGTACTGGACCTCGACGGTGGCGTTGGTGTCGGTCACGGCGAAATCCACCGTCTGGTCGGGCCCGCGCCGGAGCGAGCCGTCCTTCACCAGGCCGCCGAGCCGCATCCGGGTCCCGGGGGCGATGCCCTGCTGGGCGATGTCGGTTGGCGAGCGGAAGAACACGATCGAGCCGCTCATGGCGAACAGGATCAGCCCCACGGCGAGCGCGAGCACGCTGCCGCAGGCAGTGATCAGGATCAGGCGGCGGCTCTTGCGCGTCACGATTCTTCCACCCCGGGATCCGACGGGCTTTGGCCCGAGCAGACCTAAACCGTTCTCATTCCAGACTTGAGGGTGTCGGCCCGGCGGCCGCGCCGGTCAAGGGCGTCGGGCAAGACCGATTGTCGTACGAACAGCCGCGTGGAGCCCTTCGGCGCCGTCAGGGATTGGATTTGGCGGTCAGATCGAGTTCCCGGGCGAGCCCGTCGAGCCGGCTCACCGCATCCGCGTTGGTGGCGAGCGCCATCCGGGCGCGGTCGAGGGCCTTGATCGCCTGATCGCGGTCGCCGAGTGCGCTGTAGGAGCGCACGAGCCGCAGCCACTCGTCGGGTGTGCCGCCGCGGGCCGCGAGACGCCGGTCGAGCCCGTCGACCATGCCGCGGATCGCGGCGTCGCGCTCGGCCGGCGACAGCGCCTGCATGGCGGCAGCCGCCGATTCGGCATCGGACCGCGGGGCGGGTCCGGCCATGGAACCGGTCATGGAACCGGAGGCCGCCGGAGCCGCCGGCTTGGTGGGATCGAGGCCGAGGATGCGGGCGCCCTCCTCCACCTGGGCGAGCCCCTGCGGATTGCCGGCCAGAGCCACCCGGGCACGGGCCAGGGCATCGATCGCCTGGTCGCGCTCGCCGAGCACCGCCCGGGAGCGGGTGAGCCGCAGCCATTCGTCCGGCGTGCCGCCGCCCGCCTTCAGCCGGGCGTCGAGCCCGTCGACCATGCCGCGGATCGCCGCCTGCTGCTCGGCCGGGATCTTCGGGGGCGCCGCAGGCGCGGCCGCCGGCGCCGCCTCGCCCTTGAGCCGGGCCAGGTTCTGCCGGACCAGCCCGAGCCAGGGCGCGTCGGCGGGGCTGGCGGCCTCCAGGGCGGAGAGCTGGCGGATCGCCTCGGCGGTATCGCCGGCCTGCTCGGCCGCGCGCGCGAGGTAGAAGCGGGGCTTCGGCGCGTTCTGGTCCCTGGCCTGGGCCTTCTCGAACAGGGCCTTGGCCTCGGGGGTGACGGTCCCCTCCCCGGCAGCCGCCAGGGCCTCGCCCCAATCGGACAGGACGTCGGCGGTCTCGCCCTTCAGCCGGGCGATGTTGGCGAAGGCGCGGGCCGCGTCGTCGAACCGGCCGGTCCGCATGTAGACCGGGGCGAGCACGGCCCAGCCCCGGGCGTCGTTCGGGTCGCGGGCGAGACGGGCCTCGATCTGGCCGACCGCCTTCATCAGGTCCTCGGTGCCGCCGCGGGCGGCCTGCCGGTCGGCGTCGGTCTGCGCCGGCAGTTCCGGCGAACCGTAGAGCCCGTAGGCGATCAGCGCGACCAGCGGAATCGTGGACAGCGCGAAGGCGGAGGCCGCCCGGCGCCGGCGCAGCCGCGGCTCGGCGGGACGCGCGGCCTCGTCCGCGCCGGCATCCTCGGCGTCGCGCCGCGCATCGCGGCTGGCCCGCAGGAGCCGCCGGGCAGCCTCGGCGCGGGCGGTCTCGGCCTCGTCCGGGGCGATCAGGCCGCGGTCCAGATCGCGGTCGATCTCGGCGATCTGGTCCTCGTAGAACGCGGTCTCGGTATCGACGCTGGAAATGCCGCCCTCGCCCACCGGAACGGCCGTGCGCCGCGACATCGGCCAGAGCAGGCCGAGCACGGCCGCAGCGGTCATGCCCGCCAGGATGAACCAGATCGCCGTCATCAAAACTCGGAAACTCTGCCGTGGTCCAGTTGGGGAATGCGTAACGCAAGAGTCCGCTTGATGGACGAACCTCTTCGCCGCTGACATCTGTCGGCGCGGACCTTCGCTTGCGGGGCCGGTTCCGCAAAAGCAATAAAAAACCCCGCTCGTGCGGGGTCGACGAACACAAAGTCCGTGAACATCGCCGCGATCAGGGGCGCTTGCCGGTGCCTGGCCGCCGATCCGTCCGAAGGCGCTCAAGCTGCTTCAGCGCCCGGTCGCGGTCACGCGCCGTCGTCCCAGCGTCTCGGGAACGAACGCCGTCGAAGACACGATCGCTGACGTAGAGATCGTCGCCGCGCGGATTCCGCAGGCCGATAGCCATGGCATTCTCCTGGACGACCAGTATCCTCCACACCGGCTTCAGCCTGTCAACGCGCGGCTGAGAATCCAAAACCTTCGGTCCCAAGGATCAGATCCCGTCTCGATGAGGGCATATCCTTCGTCTTCCAGCGTCCGCGTCAGGAAGAGATCCTTCCGGAGCGCTTTCTCCGGCGGGTATCGGGACTTTGTGACGCGGTAGATCAGCCATGGCCGCACATGTGCAACGAGCGCTCTCAAGCTCGCGGCGACGATTGGTATGACGAAGGGCCGGCACGCGTCCGGCAGGTACGGTCGCGCGTACGTCCTGTCCTGCGTCTCGTAGGTGGGCGTGTCGTCGGCGAGGCTGACGACCAGGATCGTGAAGGAGAATTCGTGAAACCGTGTGAGCTTGCGGCGCCACAGGACCGCTTGCGTGTCTGTCAGACGGGACTCCACCTGGACCAGCCTGTCAGTCACAGCGCAATAGGCCACCGGCACGAGAACGACGTGGGACGCGGCGTCCTCAGCTTCGACGCTCAATAAGGCCGGCACCCCGGAGATCACGGACACGAACGCCAAGATCTGATTCCGCAGCGGGACCGGCGAGGCAACCTTTGCAGCGATGACACTGCGGATGAGCGGCAGCGTCAACACACCGCCCGTCGCCGCCACGCACGCACCATCAATGGTTGGCCGGCCCGACCGGCGCGTCACCCGGCACCTCCAACACCGCCCGCAGGCCGCCGAGGGCCGCCTGCTCCAGGGTGAAGCGTCCCCGGTACAGGGCGGCCAGATCCGCCACGATGGACAGGCCGAGGCCCGAGCCGGGCTTCGACTCGTCGAGGCGCCGGCCCCGGCCGAGCACGGCCTGGCGCGCCTCCGGGGGCAGCCCGGGGCCGTCATCCTCGATGGCGATCAGAAGATGGGGATAATCGTTCCGGGCCACCGCCTCGGCCCGGATCGCGACCTGGCCGTGGGCCCATTTCGAGGCGTTGTCGACGAGGTTGCCGACCATCTCCTCGAAATCCTGGCGCTCGCCCCGGAAGCGCAGGCCCGGGGGCACGTGGACGTCGTAGGCGATGTCCTTGTCTCGGTAGATCTTCCCGAAGGTCCGCACGAGGCCGGCCAGCGCGGGCTCGACCTCCGTGGAGGTGCCGAGCGTGCCGGCCAGAGCGGCGGCACGGGCCCGGTCGAGGTGATAGTTCACCTGGTCGCGCATCACGGCGGCCTGCTCGCGGATCTTCTGCGACAGCTCCTCGGGGGCGTCCGAGGCGCCGACCTCGTTGACGATGATCGAGAGCGGCGTCTTCAGCGCGTGGGCGAGGTTGCCGACCTGGGTGCGGGCGCGCTCCAGGATCTCGCGGTTGGTCTCGATCAGGAGGTTCACCTCGCCGGTGAGCGGGGCGATGTCGCGCGGGTAGGTACCGGTGATGCGGTCGGCCTCGCCGCGGCGGACGGCGCCCAGCGCGGCACGCATCTTCTTCAGGGGCGCCAGGCCGAACCGGATCTGAAGCAGCGTGGTGATCGCCAGCGACAGGCCGAGCAGCCCGAACGTGATCGTCAGCGAATTGCGGAACCGGTCGACGTCGTTGACGATCTCGTCCGCCGGGCCGGCGACACGCACCGTGTAGCGACCCTCCTCGCCGAGATCGACGTCGCGCTCCATGATCCGCAGCAGGCGGCCGTCCTGGCCCTTGCCGTAGCCCTGGCGGATCTGCCCGACCCCGACCTTGCCGTCGGCATCGGTGGCGGGCCCCAGCGGCACGCCGACGAGCGAGCGCGAGGTGCGCAGGTCCCGGGGCTTCGCGTCCGGCTTGCCGACCTGCCAGTACCAGCCGGACAGGGGCAGATCGAAGCGCGGATCGCCGAGCGAGAAGGTCCGGCTCTCGGGATCGTTGGGCGAGACCAAGTCGGTGGCGAGGTTGTTGGTGAAGACCAGGAGCCGGCTGTCGAAGGCACGCTCGGTGGTCTCCCGGTAGAGGGTCGTGAGGATCCAGGCCGCGATCAGCAGGATCGCCGAGCTCGACAGGAACGCCGACACGGCCAGCCGCACCGCGATCGAACGGCGGCGCAGGGAGAAGAGGCCGATCAGGGTTTTCATCGGGACAACCGCACTCACACCGGCGTCACCGCATCGTAATACACCGCGCCCCGCATCAGCGGCCGCGCGGTGCGGAAGAACGAGCCGCGCTCCGCACGCCAACCGTCCGCATCCCGCGAAACGGTGGCGTCCGCGGTGAGGATGCCCGACGGCATGCCGACGCGCAGGGCGCCATCCCCGGTGGCGCGCGCGGCCTCGTGGACCAGGCTGCCCTCGATCCGGGCGGCCACCGCGAGGCACAGGGTGGCGGTGAGCGGCAGGGCCTGGTGCGGCACCCCGTTCGAGATCACCCGGGCGGTCAGGTCGATATCGTCGGCGCGGATCGCCGCCCCGGACAGGCTGGACGCATCCAGCGGCGGCGCGACCAGGCCCACGAACGGCACGTGGACGATCCGGGCTGCGGCGTCGAGATCCGGCGCGATGCCCATCGCCACCGAGGCGGCCAGGCGGATCCGCGCCAGCCGGTCGAGGAGGCCGGGCACGGCTTCCAGCGCGGCGGGCAATTCGCGGCCGGCGAGCCCGAGATCGGCCGCACGGACGAACACGCAGGCGTTGGCCGCGTCCACCAGCGAGACCTCGACCCGGCCGAGGCCCGGCACGTCGAGCGGCTGCCGGACCGAGCCGGTCGGGAGCAGCCGCCCGGTGGTGGCGCCACCCGGATCGACGAAGTCGAGGCGGATCGGCGCGCCCGTGCCGGTGACGCCGGGAATGGCGAGGTCGCCGCGGTAGACGGTCCGCCCGTCCCGGACCGCGAAGCCGGCCTCGATCCGCTTGGCGGTGTTGGTGTTGTAGATCCGTAACCGCACCGGGCCGTCGGCGGGCTGCACGAGGCCCTCGTCCACCGCGAAGGGGCCCACCGCAGAGAGCATGTTGCCGCAATTGCCGGACAGGTCGATCCGCCCGTCGCGGACCACCACCTGCACGAAGGTGTAGTCGATGTCGGCATCCGGCCGGCGCGACGGCTCAACGACGCAGATCTTCGAGACCGAGGAGACGCCCCCGCCCATGCCGTTGAGCTGGCGGCCGAACGGGTCGGGGCTGTCCATCGCGGACAGGAAGGCCGGCTCCCAGGCGGCGAGGTCGCCCGGCACGTCCCGGCGATGCAGCATCAGCGCCTTGCTGGTGCCGCCGCGCATGAACACGGCCGGCAGCGTGCCGGGCGCCGGCACCGCGGTCACACCCGCGCCGGCGGCTGGTTCGGATCCACCAGGTAGCCCAGCCCGCGCACGGTCTGGATCAGGTCCACGGCGAGCTTCTTGCGCAGCCGCCCGACGAACACCTCGATGGTGTTCGAATCCCGGTCGAAATCCTGGTCGTAGAGATGCTCGGTCAGCTCGGCCCGGGAGACCACCCGTCCGGTATGATGCATCAGGTACGAGAGCAGCCGGTATTCGTGGCTGGTGAGCTTCACCTGGGCGCCGTCCACGAACACCTTGCCGGAGCGGGTATCGAGGGTGACCGGCCCGCAGGCGATCTGGCTGGAGGCGTGGCCCGCCGCCCGGCGCAGGAGCGCCCGGACCCGGGCCATCAGCTCCTCCATGTGGAACGGCTTGGTCACGTAGTCGTCGGCGCCGGCATCGAAGCCGTCGACCTTGTCGGACCAGCGGTCCCGGGCGGTGAGGATGATCACCGGGGTCTTCACCCCGGCCCGGCGCCACTTCTGCAGCACCGAGACGCCGTCGGCCTTGGGCAGGCCCATGTCGAGGATGATCGCGTCGTAGGGCTCGCTCTCCCCGAGATAGCCGCCCTCCTCGCCGTCATAGGCCTTGTCGGCGACGTAGCCGGCCTCCTCCAGCGCCGCGACCACCTGCCGGTTGATGTCCCGGTCATCCTCCACGACGAGCAGTCGCACGGCTCACTCCATTCCACTGCGGGTGTGAAGCCCGGTCAGTATTGGCCCGCGACCTTGCCGGTGCGGGCATCCACGATCACGTGCACGAAATGCCCGTCCCGGCGCAAGGCGGTCAGCATGTAGACGAGGCCGTCGGCGTGACGACAGAGGCTCGCGCGCTGGATCTCGGCCCGGGGGATCACCGTGCGGGCCGCCCGGATCGCCGCCACCGGGGCGATCACCCGCCGCTCGCCGACCTCCTCGCGCATGTCGGCCGGCGACAGGCAGGACTCGATCCGCAGGGGCGTCGGGTCCGCCACCTGGGACGTCTGCGAGGCCGGTCCGTCATCGGCCATGGAGCCGAGGCCGCTGGCGGCGAGGGCCGCGGCGGTCAGGCTGATGGCAACGAGGGCGATGGCGTAGCGCATTGCCAGGAGATTTGCGCCGAGGGCACTGAATGCGCCCTGAATACGTAGCTGTAGCGGCCCCGACGCGAGTTCTGACTGGCGCCTGCAACGGTAAGATGTGAGCTGTTTCGTGGTGGATGCCATCGTGCCGGCACTACGGCCGACGGGCTTTTCGGGTTCCACCGCCGAGGTCGCGCCGCACAGGCGATTGCGCACGCCGCGGTGCCCGATCCGGCGCCCTCGCCGCCGGAGTGGTGACCGGTTCGGCGTCAGCGCGCGCTTCGAACCGAGGATTGAGAGCCGTCCCGGCATACCGCCGGCACCGACGCGGCAGCCTGCGCGGCCAGGGCGGCGTCGATCGGCCAGGGCCGGGCCCCGAGCCGCGCACCCAGCTGGAGTGTGACGGCGATCACCGCCGCCCCCGACAGGGTCAGCCAGACGCGGTCGAGGATCCGGTCCCGGTGCAAGCTCATCGCGAACCTCCCGTGATCAGCAACCAGAACGCCCGCAGGGCCGGCATGCGCTCGACCAGCCAGGCGATCTGGTCCGAGAACCAGTGCGCGGCCGCCGCCGTGGTGACAAAGGTGAACAGGGCCGCATGCTTGAGGCGCCGGACGTAGCGGCGCAGCACCCGCCGCTCGACATGCGCGTCCACGAGTTCGTCGAGGACCGCCAGGCGCGGCGCGGTCTGGCGGGCGACGTAGGCCTGCCAGAAGGGCGGGAACCGGATCGTCCGCGCCCGACCACCGGGACCGGGCGCGTCCTCGGGGGAATGGTGGCCCGCGTTCATGGCTTCCTCCCCGGAACCTCTCCGGCCCCGCACGATGCCGCGCGCGGGCCACGTCATGTCCCCGCCCCCCATCCGGGACAGGGGTCCGACCCGCGTGCGGAGACGTGTGAGGTCGGAGAACGCCGTCAGGCCCGATGCACCGCGTCCCCCTCCCGCAGCGCCCGCAGCGCCGGCGCCAGGACGTTGCCGGCGCTGGCCTGCGGGTCGAGCGGCAGGGCCCGGAAGATCCGGGCGGCGACGCCTTCGGCACCGCCCGCGCTCCGGACGACATGGGCCGGCGCAGTCGCCACGACGTGCCGGACGCCGGCCGCCACCACCGCGGAGCCGAGATCGACGCTCACGGTCCGGCCCCTTGCGGCACCGGCCACCGCGTTCTGTCCGTACGCGGCCCCGGCCCGGATCGCGGCCTCGACCCGCTCCCGGGTCAGGAGCGAGGCCGCCCAGGGCGCGACCCGGGCGATCCCGGCCGTGACGGCCGCCGCGGCGATCGGCACCAGCACGGCAGAGACCGGCTGCAGCAGCCCGACCAGCCAGTCGCCCCAGGGAATCGCCACGCCGCCCGCCTGGGCAGAGGCCAGAGCCGGGGCGACCAGGGCCGAGGTGAGCAGGGCGACAAACGGGATCGCGGCGCCGGCCAGCGCCAGCCCGGCCCGGAAGAGGTGCGTCATGATCGATCTCCGGAGTTGAGCGCGCGGCGGACCCGGCCGGCTCGGGATTCGGGTTTGCGCGGCGAGACGGCGCCCGCGCGCAGGGCCGAGAGCGCCCGGCGGGCCCAGGCCAGCCGGCTCGCCAGCGCGATCACGCCTGGCCGCTCGAAGTGCCGGCACACGCTCTCGGTGGCGGCCTCCAGGGTCGGAGCCTGCCGCAGGGCCGCGAGCGCCGCCGCCTCGGTGGTGCGCAGTTCCGTGCAGAGGTAGCCGTACTGGGCCTCGGGGGCGGCCGGATCGAGCGCGTGCGCCCGGCACCAGGCCTCCATGGCCACGCGCCGGGGGCCGGTCCATTGCGCCAGGCCCCAGCCGCCCCGGGACCCGGCCACCGCCGGGGCGACCTCCTGGAGCCGGCGGAAGCCGCCGCTCTCGTGGCCGAGATTGCCCAGCAGCCCGGCGGCCTGCAGGTCGGTGAGGCCGAGATCGCGCATCAGGCGCGGCCCCAGGCTCCGGCAGCCGGCCGCGAAGGCGTCGCCAGGCCCACGGGCCGGACCAGTGGTTGCGGACATCGGGGTTCTCCGGGCATGAATCCGCGCGATGCCGACGGGGGACGCGGGCAGGGGACAAGGGACAGGGGACGCTTGGGCCACGTGGGACACGGACAGGACCGGCCGCTGGTGTTCATCGGCGATTCGATCACCGCGGGCTGGGGCGAGGCCCGGGCCGAGACGTTCGCGCGGCACGGCTTCGCGGCGCGCGGCATTCCGGGACAGACGAGCGGTGAGATCCGCGCCCGCTTTCGCCGCGACGCGGCCGGTGCCCGGGGCGTCCACCTGCTGTGCGGGTTCAACGACATCGCCGAGATCGGCGGCCCGGTCTCGGACGGGGCGATCCGCGACAACATCGCCGCCATGGCGCGGCTGGCCTTCGAGGCCGGGCTGCCGCTGTGGATCGGTACCGTGATGCCGAGCGATTTCTGGGGATGGCGCCCCGAGCTCAGGCCCGTGGCGCGCATCCACGCCCTAAACCGCTGGATCCGTGCCCATTGCGCCGCCAGCGCCGCCGCGCTCATCGACTATCACACGCCGCTCGCCACCCCGTCGGGCGCGCTGCGGTCGGACTTCACCGCGGACGGCATCCACCTCAACGGAGCGGGCTACGCGGCGATCGAACCGGCGATGCTGACGGCCCTGGCGCCGGGGGCCGACCGGTGAGGCGGGGCTGATGGACCCACGGGCCTGTCGCGACGGCGACGGCTCCGCTCTCACGCCCCACCGACGTTCCCATTCCGGCTTGCGTCGGACGCGCAGACGATGCCGAAGCGGCAGTGATGGGGGGGCTCGGCGAGAGCCGCGCGTCCGGAACCGCCCTCAAGACCCCAGGGCCAGCCAATACGTCGCGCCATTCCCGGCGCCGGTCACCGCGCCGCCGGTGTCGCGGCGGTTGCGGAGCGTGAACCCGGTGGCCGACACGTCGCTGACCTGGCTGGCGTAGAGCGTCCCGGCATCCCGGGCGACCGGCTGGGCCCAGACCCCCAGGCATGCGCTCGGAAAGGCGGGGCTGAACGCGACGGAGAGATCCGCGTCCGCGCCGGTCGCAAGACCCCATTGCAGGACGAGGCCGTTGGCGAGCCGGGCGTAGCCGTTCGGAGCGAGCGCCTGGGTGCCCAGCGCCAGCGGCGTCCCGTCGACGCGCTGGTAATGGCGCACGCGCCAGCGGCCGGCACCGTCCGAGGCGGCCAGGCAGGTGTCGTCGGCGGCCGTGACGATGTCGGCCCGGGTCGGCAGGGCGAGCTGCTCGGGATCGTGGACCAGGGTCGCGGTGCCGGCGAAGCGCACGAGCCGCTCCCGGTCGGCGCCGGTGCCGAAGCGGGTGATCCGGGCCGTTCCGGTGACCAGGACCCGCCGGGTGCCGGCACCACCGAGATCCGTGGTCGCCGCCGCGGCCAGCACGGTCTCGGTGGAGGCGAAATCGATCCCGCCCTTCGCCGCGGAAGCGGTGAGCGCGGTGGCGAAGGCGGCCCCGTCGGGCGAGACCTTCAGCGAGAAGTCGTCGCCGCCCAGAAGGCCCAGCAGGGCGCGGGCGGAATACCCGGTCTGGAAGTTCAGGGCTGCGTCCCGGGAGGCGGCCTGTTTGTTGACCGAGATCCGCATGTCGCCGGAGCCCGGCGTCGCGTCGTCCCAGGTGAGCAGGGCCGCGTCCGCCTTGACCGCGAGGCGGTTGGTGGCATCCGCCCCGGTGTTGATGCCGAGCCGGCTCACGCTCTGGATCGCGGTCAGCGTCCGGCGGAAGCTGCCCCAGGCGCTGCCGTCGAACACGTAGAGGTCGGCCTCGTCGATCAGGTAGGCGAACCAGCCGGCCCGGGGCACCGCGCCGACCCAGACGCCGTCGGCGTAGCGCACGACCTGGCCGGCGAGCCCGGCCCAGGCGCCCCCCGGGTTCGAGGCGACCACGAGGTAGCGGTCGCCGTCGGCGGGGTTCTTGGGCGGCGCGGTGAGGTCCTTGTCCAGGCAGGCGAGCTGGACCAGGGCGTCGAGGAGGCCGAGCGCCTCGTTGTGGGTGACGTGCTTCTGGGCCTGGCTCGCCGCGATCAGCGGCAGGCCGAGGCGGGGCGTGGTGTCGGACATCGGGGGCTCCTCGATCGGATACTCTGTCCGTGACCAGCGGCGCAGCCGTCGCCGGTGGATGACGCGCCCCCCGCCCCGGACGCCTGGAATGGCGGTGGACGGCGATCCGGGAGGAAGCGCTGCGGGACCGGCGCCGTCCCGCGGGGTCGGTGCCCGTTCAGGCGCTTCGGATCGGAATGCGGTCGCGGATGGCCGGGCCGGGACCTGCGACCGCGCCGATCTGCGCCACAGCGACGTCGAGGCTGGTCTGAGCAACGCCGAAATCGGCCGCCTCGTCGGCGTAGAGGACCTGCTGCGCCTCGGCCCGGAACTGGCGCAGGGGCGTGCCGGCCCCCGTGAACACCGTGACCGCGTAGGCCTCCGGCTCGTCGAGCGGGATCTCGGCGGGGGCCCAGGCGTCGCCGTCGCGGCGCGCTCGGCGGATCCAGGAGAGCCGCACCCCCGACGCGTCCCGCCGCGCCCGCAGGTGGACCGGCCGCAGGGGGAGGAGCGACCCCAGCCCGGCCGTCGCGGCAAATTCCGAAACCGCCGGATCGCCCGGGTCGGCGGAGGCCGGGCCGACCCGGTAGCGGAAGCCCCGGCCGGCCTCGTCCAGGCGCTCGACCAACGGCACCACCGCGCCGTCGTCGAGGCGCACGATCAGGCTGCCCGCCGCAGTGGATCGCCCGGCGGCGGCCTCGCTGCCCGCGAGCCCGCGCAGGAGCCCGGAGAGCCGGTAGGTGTCGGGGCCGGTCAGCACCGCGTCGGCCGCGCAGAGCAGCTCGACGGAGCCGTCCGGCCCGACCAGGGCGAACAGGTTGCCGCCGGCCAGCATGGCGGCCTCGCCGATCGATCCGAGCGCCCCGCCCCGGCGCAGGGTGACGTCGAGATGGGCGCCGCGCTGCAGCCGCCAGAGCGGCCCGGCGGGCAAGTCCGAAAGGGTCCGGCCGAGGCAGGCCGGGTAATCGACCAGGCCGTGGAGGGTCAGTGGGCCGGCGCCCTCCGCCCGCCACACGGCCGCCTCCCCGGGCCAGGGCTCCGCCGCGACCGCGAGGTATTGCAGCACCGTCGGGCTGCCGCGATCCACCGGCAGGTCGAGGGCAAGCGCGAAGGGCGGCCCCGGGAAGGCCGGGGTCGCGCCAGCCGGCAAGGCCGGGTTGCGGGGCAGGCCGCGCGGAGGGCCGCCCCGGGGCGGGACGCCGCTCGCCTCGATCCGGCGCCCGGTCGGGGCGTCGTCGATCCGGTCGATTCTGCGCAGCACCGTCCCGCCCGGCACGTCGGCCGGCACCGCCAGCAGGTCGCCGGGCTCCAGCTCCAGCCGGCGCGGGCTCACCGTGAAGGCCGCGCTGTCCCGGGCCGCGATGACCCGGTCGAGCAGCGCCTCGGCGAGATCGTCGCCGGTCTCCCTGCGGGTGACGATGGCGGCCTCGATCCGGGTCTCGCGGCGCCGCTGGCCGACCGGCCGGATCGCCGCCGCCGCGGCGCGGCGGTAATCCGGACTCTCGGACTCGGTGATGCCGAGGGTGACCGAGTGCGGCAGCGCGCTCTCCTCGGCCCGGACCTGCCGCAGGACCGGCTTCGCCTCCGACAGGCGGACGAGGTCGGCCTCCGCGAGCACCACCGGCCGCTCGCGGCGGGGTCCGCGCAGGTGCAGGCGCCCCGCCACCGCCGAGACGTCGAGCCCGTAGACCTGCGCCAGGGTCTCGAGCGCGGCCCGCGCCGAGAGCGGCCGGTCGACGACGTAGCCGTCGAGGAAGGCGGCGGCCTCCACGGCGACCGGCGCGTCGAAGCCGAAATCGGCCAGGATCCTCAGGACCAGAAGGTCGAGGTCGCAGCCCTCGATCCGCCCGGTGATCCAGTGGCCGACCCGCCAGTTGGCGGTGTCGGCCCAGACCTTCTGCACCGCCGGGAAGGCCGGGAACGGCCGGGCGTCCCAGGACCAGACGAAGATCGATCCCGGATCGACCATCCGGCCGCCATAGACCGGCGAGACCGGGTTGTCGGCCTCCGAGAACCCGGCCGCCGCCGGGTCGAACCGGGCGATCACGGCCTCGAGCCCGCGCAGCTGGATCAGCTCGTCGCGCAGGGCTCGCGAGTCCGGCGGGTAGGCGCCCTCGGCGGATTTCGGGTCAGGGAAGACGTTCGGGCCGTTGGTGCCCTTGTCCACCGCCGGCACCCCGGCCTCGGTGAGCCAGATCGGCTTGGCCTTCGGCACCCAGGCGGTGGCGCGGGTCTCGACGCCGCCGTCGCGCTCGACATGCGGGTTCGACCACCAGCCGATGAGGTCCTTGGGCCGGAAGATCCAGGGTTTGCCGTAGGCGCCGTCCCGGATCGACCGGCGGTCCTGGGCGGCACGCCCGGCCGCGTCGGCGTAGTATCAGTCGAACGCCTCGCCGGAGGCGCCGTTCGCTTTCAGGTAGGCCCGGTCGTTGATGTCGCCCGCGACCGCGAGGTCGGCGTGGTCCGGGGCGTCGCGCCAATCGGTGACCGGCGGATACCAGTCGATCCCGACCGCGCCGATGTTGGGGTCGGCGAACAGGTCGTCCAGCGGGAAGCGGATCGTGGCGCCCCCGTCCAGGACATGGGCGCCGTACTCGGTCCAGTCCGCCCCGTAGACCAGCGTGACGCCGGGCCCGAGCCGGCCGCGCAGATCCGCGGCGAGGGACCGGAGCGCCTGGACGGCCGGGTAGCCGGCGGCACCCCGCACCCGGGTGAGGCCGACGAGTTCGCTGCCGATCACGAAGCCGGCGATCCGGATACCGGAGGCCGCCCACAGGGCCGCGAGGCCGGCATAATGCAGCACCCCCGCACGATAGCCGCCCTCGAAGAAACCTTGGACCTGCGCCTCCGCGGCGGCGGTGCCGTCCGGGCTGCCGGGGACGCCCGGGCCCGGGTCGCAGGTGATGCGCCCGCGCCAGGGATAGGGCGGCTGGGTCGCGCCGGGCACGCGCGGGTCGGGCAGGCTGTTGCCGGCCGGCACGTCCATCATCACGAACGGGTAGAGCAGCACGTCCAGGCCGCGGGCGGCGAGGTCGGCCACCAGCCGGGTCAGCCCGGCATCCGAGGGCGTCCCACCGTAGGCGGGGGTGCCGTCCGGCAGGGTCGAGACCACCTCGGCCTTGTCACGGGTGATCCCGGCGACGGCCCAGGCCTTCGGCTTGGTGCGCTTGCCCCGGGTCTCGACCTTCGGCACCACCCGGCAGGCGCCGGCGCGCAGATCGGTGCCGAACCACGTCGCCACCACGGCGACCCGGCGCAGGTTCGGGCACAGGGCCTGAAGCGCGTCGAGGGAGGCGGTGACGTCGGTGGCGCGCTGGAGCTGGTGCCGGTTGGCCGCCTCGGTCCGGCCGAGGCCGAGATCGACGGTGACGCGGTTCGGATCGAGGGCGAACTCGCCGGCCCCCGGGATCAGGTCGACGGCGCGGATCCGGTGGTACAGGCCGTTGACGGGGCGGACCACCTCGAAGGCGAACTGGGGCACGCGGTTGCCGAAGTCGGCGAGCGGCAGGTTCTCGAACACCACGTAGGCGAGGCCACGATAGGCCGGGGCGTTCTCGGCGCCCTCCTTGGCGACGATCAGCGGGTCCGGCGCTTGGTCCGCGCCGCCGGTATGGACCCGCACGGTGATCCCGACCTGATCGATTTCCTTGCCGTCCGCCCAGATCCGGCGGACCAGCACGACCTCGCCCTCGCACAGGCCGACCGCCAGGTTGGCGAAATAGGCGTAGCGGGTGTGCACGGTCTTCTGCCCGCCCGCGCCCTTGGACGCGGAGGCCGCGCGCTCCACCGTCGTGTTGGCGACCTCGCGGACGCGCGTCGCCCAGATCAGGCTGCCGCCGATCTTCGCCCGCCCGTAGACCCGGGGGATGGGATCGCCCTCCGTGGAGGACAGGCCGGCGACGTCGGCGAGCCGCGGCCCCTCGACGAAACGCGTGTGCCGCCCGGAGCCCGACAGCATCCCGTCGAGCCCCGCCCCCGCGGCCGCCCCGAGCACGCGCCCGACCACGGATCCGATCGGCCCGCCGAGCGCGGTCCCCACCGCGGCGCCCGCCGTGGACAGGATCAGGGTGGCCATGGCGGGCTCCGGGGGTGGGGGTGGAAAGACATGACGCTCACGGATTGCCGATCCGTATCCGGTCGGATACGTTGCATCGTGGCTACGATTCTGCTGTCCGATAGCTTTCGTCGGTAGCTCACCGACCTGCGGGATCACCGCGCGAAGGCGCGTATCGTCGCTCGGATCCGAGCTGCGGGCTTCGGTAATTTCGGTGACGTCAAACCGGTCGGTGAAGGCGTCTTCGAAATGCGAATCTCGTACGGCCCAGGATATCGCCTCTACTACGTTCGGCGGGGCGAGGTGACCTACCGGCTTCTGAACGGCGGCGACAAGTCCAGTCAGGATCGAGATATTCAGAAAGCCAAGGCCCTGGCCAAACATCTCTACGGTATCACCTGATGTCCTTCACGCCTTTCGACGCCTCGGAGTTCCTCGACAGCGAGGAAGCGATCGCCGAATATCTCGCGGCCGCGCTTGAGGATCCCGATCCCGAGCTGTTCGTCGCGGCGCTCGGTGAGGTCGCCAAGGCGCGCGGCATGAGCCAGATCGCCCGGGAGGCCGGCCTGGGGCGGGAAAGCCTGTACAAGGCTCTGACCCCGGGCTCGAAGCTGCGCTACGAGACTGTGCGCAAAGTCATGGACGCGCTCGGCGTCAAGCTGACCGTGGCGACCGGCGCCTCGTAAGGGGCCTGCGGAAAGCGGAACACCCCGGTCAGGTGCCGGCGCCACCACGCCGTGAGCGCGACCTCGGCGACCGTGGCGTGGTCGTGGGCGTGGATCATGGCACCGTCGCCGGTGGCGATGGCGCAGTGGCGGGCCGGGAGGTGGCGGCGGAAGGCGAAGAGCAGCACGTCGCCCGGACGGGGCGGGTCTCCGGCGGACGGCACCGGCACGAGGTGGCGCGCCGCCGCCTCGGTGAGGGGATCGGTCCCCGGGGCGGCGGATTCGGCCCAGGTGGCTGCATAGGGCGGCACCGGTTCCGGCTCGGCGCCGTAGAGCCCGCGCCAGACCCCGCGCAGCAGGCCCAGGCAGTCGCAGCCGACCCCGCGCAAGGAGGCCTGGTGCCGGTAGGGCGTGCCGAGCCACAGCCGCGCCTCGCCGAGGGCGGCCACGCCCATGTCCCGCCGCATTGCGCTCATCGGAACAAGCTCCCGCCGTCGAGGACGGGCTCCGAGCCCGGCACCGCACGCATCACCGCGTCGTTGCCGGGCATGTGCGGGAAGCCCTGGAAGTTGATCGCGTTGGCGAAGCGGTCCCGGCAGGTGGCCAGCCGCTTGTCGCATCCGGCCGTGACGCTGAAGGCATCCCCCGGGGTCACCGGCCGGGCCGGGACCGTCCACAGCTCGACCAGCCCGCCGAGCTGAAGCCGCACATCCGCGGCGAGCCCCGCATTGGCACCCGTCTCCCAGGTGAGCGTCCCGCCGGTGAACAGCCCGTCCGCGAAGCGACCCGCCAGCGACACCGCGAGCGTCGCCGGCTCCGGAAGGCCGGTGACCCGGCCGGTGGTGCGCCAGGCGGCGAGATCGACCCGGCAGCGGGCATCGCCGAGGTCGGCCCCGCAGGTGGCCCGGAAGGTCCGGCCGCGCTCGGCATCGAGCCGGTGGGCGAGGCCGCGCAGTTCGGCCACGAAGGCGTCGCCCTCCCGGCGCACCTCGCCGATCGTGCCGACATCGAGCAGCAGGCGCGTCCCGGGTTCGGCCCAGTCGACCAGCCAGGTCTCCACCGACGCGCCGTCGTAGAGGCCGCCCGCGATGTCGGCCTCGGTGAGCCCGAGCGCGCTCAGCGCCCCGGCCACGTCGCCCCCGGAGACCGCGAAGCCGGATTCGGCGCTGGCCTCGGCCGCGTCCAGCCCGGTCCGGGCCTCGTGGACCAGGCCCGAGAGGGTCAGGTCGCGGTCATGGTCGGTGAAGCCGAGGGCGGCCCCGTCGCGCCGGCGCAGGGTCCAGCACCGGCACAGGGTGGTCACGCCGCCCGCGAGATGGGCCGCGAAGGCATCGGGGATGGCACGCATCGTTGTCCCTCACGGCACGATCTCGACCAGCGGCACCTTGGGGATCTCGCCGGCCGTGAAGGCCGCAAGGTCGATGGTGAGGTCGTCGGTGTCGAACCGGACCGGCACGTCGAAGGCGAAGCCCGCCGTGACGGCGGCGCCCTTGGCCGGGACGTGCCCGCCCGCGAAGGTGACGAGCCCGGTGGCCGGGTCGCACGCGAAGGCGTCGGCGCCGACCTCCCGGCCGGCCAGGGCGACCCGGACGCTGCCGGCGACCGGCTTGGCGATGCGCCGGCGGTAGGGCGCGAAGCCGGACCCGTAGGACTTGGTCAGCGCGAACGTCGCCGTGGCGCCGTCGCCGGCGCCGAGCGGCTGGTCGAGGGGGCCGATCGCCCGCCCGGGCGGCCCGGAGCGGAAATCGACCCTGTCGCGGTAGCGGAAGCCGTACAGCCTTCCGCGCCGCTCCTCGAAGAACGCCAGCACCGCATGGAGCGCGTCGAGCCCGCGCACCCCGAACCCGGCATCGTAGCGGCGCCGGGAATCGGCCCAGCGGCCGTTGCGGTGCTCCCGCCCCGAGGCCAGCGTGACGATCTCGGTGAGCCGCTGCGGCCCGCCGCTGCCGCGCAGCGACACGTCGAGGGGAAACAGCACCTCGTGGAAGGCGTCGGCCATGGCGCGATGATCCCGTGTTGGAGCCCGATCCGGCGAAGACCCGATCCCGGTCGGGCGACGGGAGAAGGCCCCCCCTGCCGGCAGCCGGCGGCCGGGAAAAGTCTTTCGGAAAACGCCGGAACTTCGAAAACGCCGTTCATCGACAATCGGCACACACCGGTCAAAGATCATGGAAGACGCGCCACGATCCGCCGAAGATCTCGATGCTCGAAAAGGCTTCGAAACTCTTGCGCGATCAGTACGGGCCGTCACCGACCGAAGGAGTTTTCCGATGAGTGCTGTCCTGCAGTCCCTGCACCCCAATCTCGACATCCGCCGGGTCGCCGGCCGCATCGGCGCGGAGATCCGCGGCGTCGCGCTCTCGGGCGACCTCGATGCCGGGACGGTGGCGGCGATCCGCCAGGCGCTGCTCACCCACAAGGTGGTGTTCTTCCGCGACCAGAGCCTCGACGAGTCCGGCCAGGAGGCGTTCGGACGGCGCCTGGGCGAGCTCGTCCCGCACCCGACCGTGCCGTCGCTCCCCGGGACCGCGGGAATCCTCGACCTCGACGCCAGCCGGGGCGAGCGGGCGAGTTCCTGGCACACCGACGTGACCTTCGTGCCGGCCTATCCGGCGATCTCGATCCTGCGCGCCGTGACCCTGCCGGCCTATGGCGGCGACACCCTCTGGGCCAACACGGCGGCGGCCTACACGGACCTGCCCGAGCCGCTTCGCGCGCTGGCCGACCGGCTCTGGGCGCTGCATTCCAACGTCTACGACTACGTCGGCGGGCGGGGGAACGTCACCGAGGCCGGCCGTCGCCGGCACGACGAGGTGTTCACCCGGACCGTCCACGAGGCCGAGCACCCGCTGGTGCACGTCCATCCGGAGACCGGCGAACGCTCGCTGATCGTCGGGCACTTCATCCAGCGCATCCTCGGGCTCACGACCTCGGATTCGCAGCACCTGCTGGCGATTTTCCACGACCACGCGACCCGTCCGGAGAACACGGTGCGCTGGTCCTGGCGGTTGGGCGACGTGGCGATCTGGGACAACCGGGCCACAGTGCACCGCGCGGTGGACGATTACGGCGACCAGCCCCGGGTGGTCCGCCGCGTGACCCTCGAAGGCGCCCCCGCGGCGAGCGTCGACGGACGCCGCAGCCGCCCCCGCGAGGCGGCGGCCAGCAAGGCGGCGTGAGGGGCGGTCACGTCGCCCGCTGCCCCCGCGCGACCGCGCGGGCGAGGCTCGCCGTCACCTGCGCCTCCGAGCGGCGGAAGGCGCCGGGGTCGGGGGTGGCGATGTTGACCGTGACGGAGACCGGCCGGGCCGCGCCGCCGCCCGCGGCGACGCCGAGGCGGCCGTCCGGGCCGCGGTTCAGCGGCAGGATCGCCTCGGGCCCGGCCTCGCCCATCAGGCCGGTGCCGTTGGCCATCGGAAAGTAGGTCGGCGCGGCCACCACCCCGCCGGCCGCGAAGGGCTGGACCTGTCCGCCCCGGAACGCCCCGCCCCGGGCGAAGCCGGTCTCGCTGCCGGCGCCCGCCCCGAGCA
>NZ_VRVA01000056.1:0-36674 GCF_008039945.1 Methylobacterium sp. WL64 | reverse complement strand
TCGCCGCCCCGTCGCGGCGCGGCTTCGGCACCCGCCTGCTGGAGCGCGGCCTCGCCGGCCGCGACAGCGCCGCCCTGGCGTACGAGCCGGACGGCCTCGTCTACACCGCGACGGCGCCGCTGCCCGCCGGATTCCGGCCGGAATCCGGGTCCCCGCGGGATGACGACGGACCGGCCGTCGATATCCGGCACGGCGCGGGCTGATCCGGTCCCGCCGGGGCGCGCCCGCTCCCCACCTCCGGCCGTCGATCGCGGCCGACCTGCCGGGTTGCCACCGGTCCGATGGAGCGGTCGGTGCCGTTTAATCCATGGCCTCGACGACGCTTTATCGACGCCGTGCGATCCCGCACCAAGTATATCGCTGAAACGGATTAAATTTTACATTGATCGACTGTGCTCAACCGCACATCTACTTTGTTCGACTGCGGCTATGTTCGAGGCATCGGCTCAGGACGCGGTGTCCCGGCCAGAACGACGAGCACAGGCGGAGCCTCCCATGACGCGGAACCGAACACAGCGTTTCCTGGCCCTCGGCCTCCTGGCCGGTGCCCTTGCGCTGCCGATGGCGGCCCAGGCCGGCGAGGGCGGCAGCGGCAGCCGGCAGGTCGCCGGCGGCGGCCACATGAGTTCCTATGTCAGCGATCCGTCCCACGATCCGCGTTCGCTGCATTCGCAGCGCCTGGGCAGCGGCCAGCTCCTCGGCGCCCCGATGATGCATGACCGGGGCACCGCCACGGTCTCGCGTGGCAGCGTGGTCGATCCGCACTGGGCGTCCGGCCATGTGGAACGCCGCACCCGGCGCTGAGCAGGCCCCCGGGCCGCCCGGACCCCGGTCGGGCGGCCACCTTGCGATCTCCCCGTATCCGATCGGACGCCGCGCCGGGACGGTGCAGCGCCCAAGCTCCCGGGCGCCGATCCCTGTCCGAACCTCGTCCCGGCCCGATCTCCCAGACCCGATCTCTTAGACCCGATCTCCCAGCCCGCCCCAGCCGCAGAGTTCCCGCACGTGAACAGCATCATCCAGGGCATCGCCAGCTTCCAGGGCAGCGTCTTCCCCGGCCAGCGCCAGATGTACCAGCAGCTCGTGCGCGACGGTCAGCACCCGAGCGCGCTGATCATCGCCTGCGCGGATTCCCGGGTCTCGCCCGAGCACATCACCCAGGCGGGGCCGGGCGACTTGTTCGTCTGCCGCAACGCCGGCAACATCGTGCCCCCGGCCTCCGACGTGATCGGCGGCGTCTCCTCGGCGATCGAGTACGCCGTGGTCGCCCTGGGGGTGCGCGACATCGTGATCTGCGGCCATTCCGATTGCGGCGCCATGAGCGGCCTGATGAGGCCGGAGCTCCTGAAGAAGATGCCCAGCGTCGCGGCCTGGCTGCGCCACGCCGAAGCGGCCGAGCGCATCGTCTGCGAGGCCTATCCCGAGGGCATGGACCCGCAGGAGCGTCACCGGGCGCTCGCCCTGGAGAACGTGGTGGTGCAGCTCGCCAACCTGCGCACCCATCCGAGCGTCGCCGCCGGCCTGGCCAAGGGCCGCTTGCGCCTGCACGGCTGGTTCTTCGAGATCGAATCCGGCGCGCTGCTGGCCTATGACGGCACCACCGGGCGGTTCCGGCCGATCGCGGAGGCGGACATGCCGGTGGCCCAGGCTCCCGCTTCGGCCTCCGCCCTGGCCGGCGACCGGGTGCAGGCGGCGTGAGCGGCGTGTCGCTCGCCGGCCTGCGCGACCGGCTCGGGCCGGGCAGCGCGGTCCGGACCAGCCTGGCGCGCGACCTGCCCGCCTCGTTCGTGGTGTTCCTGGTGGCGCTGCCCCTGTGCATGGGCATCGCCATCGCGTCCGGGGTGCCGCCCGAGCGCGGCCTGATCACCGGTCTCGTCGGCGGCATCGCAGTCGGGCTGATCGCCGGCTCGCCGCTCCAGGTCAGCGGGCCGGCGGCGGGGCTCGCCGTGATCGTCTACGGGTTCGTGCAGGCGCACGGGCTCGATGCCCTGGGCCCCGTCCTGGTGGTGGCCGGCCTGGTCCAGCTCGCCGCCGGCGCCCTGCGGATCGGCGGCTGGTTCCGGGCGATCTCGCCGGCCGTGGTGCACGGCATGCTGGCCGGCATCGGCATCCTGATCCTGCTCGCCCAGGTCCACGTCCTGACCGACGCCATGCCCCAGGCGAGCGGCCTCGACAACCTCGTGGCGATCCCGGCCGCGTTCTTCGACTTCGTCACCGGGGCCGGCGACCGTCCCGGCGCGGTGCTGGTCGGGGGCGCGACCATCGCGGCGATGATCGCCTGGGAGCGGCTGCGCCCGAAGCGGCTCCGGCTGCTGCCGGGGGCGCTGATCGGGGTGCTGGCGGGCAGCCTGGTGGCCGGGCTCGGCGGCCTCGCGGTCAAGCGCGTCGTGGTGCCGGACGCGATCTTCTCCGGCCTCGCCCTGCCGAATCCGGAGGCCTGGGCGCGGCTTGCCGAGGCCGAGATCGTCATGATGGCACTGGTCATCGCGGTCATCGCCAGCGCCGAAAGCCTGCTCTCGGCCGCCGCCGTCGACCGCATGCATCACGGCCCCCGGACCCGGTTCGACCGGGAACTGGGCGCGCAGGGCATCGGCAACCTGATCTGCGGGCTCCTGGGCGCCCTGCCGATGACCGGGGTGATCGTGCGCTCCTCCGCCAACGTGCAGGCCGGGGCGGTCACCCGGGCCGCCACGGTGATGCACGGGCTCTGGATCCTGGCCTTCCTGGTCGCCCTGCCCTGGCTGCTGGCGCTGGTGCCCACCGCGAGCCTCGCCGGCATCCTGGTGGTCACCGGCTGGCGGCTGGCGAGCCCGGTCCACGGCCTGCACCTGCGGGCCCGCTACGGCTGGACCACCGCGGCGATCTGGTTCGCCACGATGGCAACCGTGGTGGCGGTGGACCTGCTGAGCGGGGTGCTCACCGGGCTGGCCCTGAGCCTCGCGCAGACCCTGCCGAGCCTGCGCAAGGGGCGGCTGCGGATCGAGCACGCCGCGGCCCCGGAGGTCCCGGGGGTGCCGGAGCTGCGGCTGTCCGGGGCGGCGACCTTCCTGCAGCTGCCGACCCTGACGGCGGCGCTGGAGCGCACCCCCATTGGCGGCGAGGTCCGCCTCGGCACCGAGGACCTCGCGGCGATCGACCATACCTGCCTGGAGATGATCGGCGACTGGGCGAGCCGGCGCATGGCCGCCGGAACCCGCGTCGCGGTGGTCGGCGGATCGGGCCTCCCGCACGACCGCCTCGCCGCCGCGGTCGCCGCCCCCGCGCAGTGACCGTGCGGTTCCCGCAAGGCGAGACGCAGCCCCCGCCGCACGGCGCGACGGGGGCTGCGTCTCGGCGTATCGGCGAAGGAATGGCGGCCGACCGGTGATCGCCGGCCGGGTCGATGATTGTGATGGCCCGCACCGGACCTCCGATCCGCGATCTTCGCCTCCGGTTAAGACTGAATCTTCGCGCCCTCTTAAGACGCCATCGCCACACTCGCCCGGCCCACCCGCTGTCCGGGATCCGCCGGACGCGCGTCCTCGGCAGGGAGCGTCGCCGATGTTCAGGTTCCTCGCGGTCCCGGTCGCCTGCCTGGCCCTGGCCGGAGCCGCCGCCGCGCAGGACCAGGCCGTCGTGGCCGGAGCGATGCCGATGCCGGCGAGCCCCGCTCCGGAGGTTCGGCTCCCGGACCCCGGGGCCCGCCTCGACAGCCTCGCGCTCCGTCACCCGGAGCCCGAGGCCGCCCAGACCACGGCCTCCCTGAAGAGCCCGGCCGACCTGCCCCGGGAGGCGCTCGGACCCGCTCCCAGGGCCGCCCCCAGGCCCTGGTGCGCGCAGGAGCGGCGCGTCGGCACAGGGGCCGGATTCTGCCTGATCAACTAGAGCCGTTCCCGATGCGACGCGCTCGCCGCCGCCGAACCGGTATCCCCTTCGGCGGCGCGCGCTCGCGGTCCGGGACCCGGCAGCGTGCTCAGGGGGCAGCGGCGGCCGGGAGCGGATCCGGAAGACCCGCGTCCCCCTGCGGGGCGTCGAGGGACGCGACCAGCAGCACCAGGAATGCCGCCACGATCGCCGCGGCGGCGAGCACCCGCGTGAGGATCTCCGCGTGCCCGCGGGCGGCATGGATCACCGCACAGCCCAGCGCGAAGGCACAGGCCTGAGCGGCCGGTGTCACCAGCGCCATCGTCATCGGGCCGCCTCCCGGAGGGCGGAGCGGGATCGCGCGGCGCTGGGCATCCTTCACGACCTCCAAGCCGGCCCGCACCGGAGCCGCCCGTCCGGTAAGCCCGGCCCGCACCGGCTCGGGTGCGGGCCGGGACCCTACGCGCGGACGGTGCGCCGGCGCCTCCCCCATATGGGTCGAATACCGGCTGCAACCGGGTCCGGCGCGCCGCTCCGAAGGGGCGGTGTCACGCCATCGTGACCGGCCGCGGATCGCTCGATCGGTTGGCGATCCGGGACCGCCGCGGCCTCACGCGTCCGGATCGTAGCCCCGGACGGGCCGCGCCATCCCGGCGCCGGCCTCCAGCCCGGCCAGGGCATAGGTGGCCTCGGCGACCCGGAGCAGGGGACCTCCGGGGCCGGACCGCTTCCACAGGCGGGTGTTGAGGGCCGCCACCGGATCGCGCCCCGGCAGGGTGAAGCCGCGGGCCAGGAGGATCTCCAGGATCTCGCCCGCGTGCAGCGGCCGGCCGGCCGCCAGGATCGCCCCGCAGGCCGCCTCCACCAGCGCCCGGCCGTAGCGGCGGGCGCCGGCGGCATCCTCCGTGAAGGCGATCGCGGGCGGGATTCCGTTCGGCCCGGCCTCCGGCTCCAGGCGCCGCGGCTCCAGGCTCTGTGGCTCCCGGCGCTGCGGCACGGCCTGCAGCCCGACCGGACCGGCCTCCGCATCCTCGAGATCGGTCCAGGCGGGGCGGGCAGACGGCTGCGCGATGTCCGAGCGGCCGGTCTCGGCAGCGGCGGCGCGGGCGGCCGGCGCTTGCCGGAGCGGCGGCTGGACGGCGCGATCCGGCCCGTCCCCCCGCCCCGGATCGGCGACGGCCGGGCCACCCTGCGCACCGCTCAGGCGCCGGCCGAGTTCCAGGTAGAGGACGAGGTCGGCGATCTCCCGGTCGATCGCCTCGCGCTGCCGCCGCAATGCGGAGAGCCGGGCCTCGATATCCTGTTCCGACAGACCCATCCGATGTTCCCTTCACCCGAACGGAACGTCTAGCTCATTCCGTTCGCAGAGGGAACATTCTTTCCGAACCGCCGCGCCGCGATGCATTCCCACCAATGGGACAAGGGGAACAAAGAGAACAAAGAGAACAAAGAGAACAAAGAGAACGGATCACATTCCCTTCTGGCGTACCTTCATTCCCTTCGCGGAGGCGGGGCGCGGCGGCACCAGCAGCGCGCTCGGGTCGGCCGGGTGCAGGGTCAGGCCGCCATCGTCGAGCACGAGCGGCAGGCGCGGAAACACCTCGCGCAGATGCGCCAGATCGGCCTTGAAGGCCTGCCGGAAACTGCGGATCGAGGCGTTCTCGGCGCCGAACTGCGCGTGCAGGTTGTTCCAGGTCAGCCGCAGCGGGCGCTGCAGGGACCGCAGCCGGTAGCCGGTCCAGAACAGCAGGTCGAGCTTGCGCGCCGAGCCCGAGAAGGCCCGGGCCGCTCGCACGTCCACGGGCAGCGCGTGCTTGATCAGCGTCTCGTAGAATTCCAGATCGAAGCGGACCGTCCGCCCCGCCTCCTCGTCGCCCTCGCCGGCGCGCGGACGCCACAATTCGAGGCTGCGGAACGGCGGCACGTTGAGGGTTGTGGCGCTGTCGCGCCCATCCCAGAGGCCGATCTGCATGGTGCAGGCGGCCAGCCGGTTCAGCTGCTCCTTGAACTGCCGGATGGTGCCGCGCTCGCCGCCCGTGACGGCAAACCCCATCTCGCGCATGAAGCCCGAGAGCGTCTCGGCGACCTTCACGGTCGGGCTGCGCTGGCGCACCGCCTCGGTGCAGAGGTGCAGCAGCACCAGCCTGGCCTTCGGACCGTAGGGCAGCCCCTGCGGCGCGAAGGCGCCGGTCTCCGGATCCTTGATCCGCCCGGCCATCAGGCTGAGCGAGTTGCGCCCGTAGGTGCGGGAGAATTCGCGCACCGGACCGGGATCGCGATAGGGCAGGCCGCAGAGCGCCAGCACCGAGTGGATGTGCTGCAGGCTCGACGGCAGGGCCGGCTCGTTCTCGATCACCAGGCGGACCGCGTCGCGTCGGCGCTGGTCGCGCGATAGCTGGGCCCGGCGGAGTTCCTGCTCCCCGAGAACGGCGGCCTGCGCGTCGCGTTCGCGCTGGCGATGCAGCACGTGCTCGACGATCTGGGCGAACAGGAAGCCGCCGCGCGCCGCCTCGATCTCGGCCCGCAGATCCGCGTCGTGGATCCCTGCGATTTTCTCCTCGATGCCCATCGTCCCTCAGCCCGAGCCGCACGCCGACACGTCCCTCCCGGAAGGCGGAGGGGCGGCCCGATCCTGCCATGCCACGATTCGACGGCCGGGGCTCCGGTCCGGTCCGGCTTGTCCCGGCAATCCACGGTTCCCCGGGGTTCTCGCGCGGGGTTGCGGCGCAGAGTTGCATACGGACGGATCGGGGACATCGGCCCACGCAGAGTTCGATACGCCCGGGTCCCGGCCGTCTATCCCCGCATTCCACCGTTCCGGGCCGGAATCCGCGCCGAATCCGATACGGAACCGCGCAGAATCCAATGCACCCCCCGGCTGGATCTGCGCAGACTCCGATACGGTGTCGCGCAGAGTCGCATGCGCATCCGCGCAGAGTCGGATACGAAAAGCAGGCTCAACCCTCTGACGAAGATCATGAATTCGGCACCCCATATAGTCTTCCGAACTGACTCTCTGAAAGATTCCATCTTGATAATCTTCCTACTTAACGCGGCGCTCGTTCGGTCTGAAGAACACACTCGGTTCCGTCGACATACGCATGGTTTGAAGGGAATATCCCGGATCCATCCACAGGCCGGGGCGCCCGGGGAGAAGTTGGCATTCAGGGAATCCGGGTCCGGGGCGCCCCGGACCCGATGTTTCCGACGGCGTCGGGTTGACGTGGGCTGTGCCGCCCGGTTTCTCGGACCGACCCATTCTGGAAAGGCCGTCCCGATGCTCCCCTCCCCGATCGCGTTCCGATGACCGGCCGCCGCAACGACAGCCGCCCGGGCGGCCCGCCCCGGTCCGGGTTTCGGCCCGGCTTCCGGTCCGGCGGGCGTCCCGGCGGATCCGGGCCGCGGCCCGAGTCCGGGGGACCCGATGGCGCCGCGGTGCTGTACGGCTGGCACCCGGTGGTCCAGGCGCTGGGCAACGCGGAGCGCGGCCTGCACCGGCTGCTCGCCACCGAGAACGCGGCGGCCCGGCTGACCGAGGAATTCGGCGATGCCCTGCGCATCGCCCCCGAACTGGTCCGACCGAGCGAGATCGGCCGCCTGCTCGGGCCGGACGCGGTCCACCAGGGCCTGTATCTCGAGGCCGAGCCCCTGCCCGCCCCGGGGCTCGACGACCTGCCGGCCGACGCCCTTCTGCTGGCCCTCGACCAGATCACCGACCCGCACAATGTCGGGGCGATCGTCCGCACGGCCGCGGCCTTCGGGGTCGCCGGCATCGTCACGACGGTGCGGCACGCGCCGGGCGCCACCGGGGTCCTGGCGAAATCCGCTTCGGGTGGGCTGGAGCACGTGCCCTTCGTCACCGTCCGCAACCTGGCCGAGGCGCTGATCGAGCTGGGCGAGCGCGGCTACACGCGGATCGGCCTCGATTCCGACGCACCCGCGAGCCTGGACACCCTCACCGTCGCCCGTCCGCTGGTGATCGTCCTCGGAGCGGAGGGGAAGGGCCTGCGCGAGCGGACCCGGACCTGCTGCGATATCCTGGCCCGGATCCCGTTCTCGGGGGCGATCCGCAGCCTCAACGTCTCGAACGCGGCTGCGATCACGCTCTACGCCCTGGGCCGGCCGCCGGCCTGAAGGACCGCCGGATACGGCGCGGAAACAAAAATTCGCCCGCCCGATTCTGGGGATGACCTAGGCAAGTCCAGCACCCTGCCGTAGACGTCGGCAGTAGAGGGGGGCGTGGGCTGGTAGGCGTGCGCTGAATGCTGGACGATGCTTTGACGTATGGCGGTGGGGCCTTCAGCCTGATCGCCGTCGGCGTGTGGCTGTGGCTCGCCCGGCGGGCCTTCCCGAACTTCGAATCCTTCGTGAAGGGGTTCGACGACGAGCTGCGCCTGGGCGCGAGCCCGGAGGAACGGGCCCGCACCGCCCGCTGGCACCAGGTCCGCCAGGCTGCCGTGGCCCTGACCGCAGTCGGGGCGCTGTGCCTGTCGATCGGACTGGCGATCCCCGACTGAGCGGACACGATCCGGGATTCGCAAGGTCGTCGGCCTCTCGCGGGTGCGGGCGGGGCCCGCTCTCCTCAGGGGCTGCGCCCCGGAACCCCGCCGAAGGGTTGAGCCCTTCGGAAACCCCGACGGGCCGCTTTACGGCTCGGCCCGGAATCCGGCGAGCGGGGCGGTGAGGGTGCAGACCAGCCCGTCGCGGTGATAGTCGAGCGCGGCCCGGCCGCCGACCGCCCCGGCGAGCCCCCGCTCGATCAGCCGCGAGCCGAAGCCCCGGCGCGTCGGCAGCGCCACCGGCGGGCCGCCGCTCTCGCGCCAGACCAGGGTGAACACCGGGTCCCCGGCCGTATCGGAAGCCGGGTCGGGGGCCGTGTCCCATCCGACGTCGACCCGGCCCGTCTGCGTCGAGAGCGCGCCGTACTTCGCCGCGTTGGTGGCGAGTTCGTGCAGCATCAGGGCCAGCGACAGGGCGGCCGCCGGCCCGATCAGGAGATCGGGGCCGTCGAAGCCGAACCGGCCGGGATCGTCCTGGTGCAGCGCCAGGCTGCCGGTCACCACCGCGGCGACGCTGGCGGCCTCCGGGCGGCCGGCGAGATGGCCGGCCAGCAGGATGTCGTGGGCCTTGCCCAGGGCGACCAGGCGCGCCGCCAGGGCCTCGCGGGCCGTGTCGATGTCGGGGGCGTTGCGCAGGGTCTGGGCGGCGATCGCCTGCACCAGCGCCAGGGTGTTCTTCAGCCGGTGCGACAGCTCGCTGTTGAGCAGGTTCTGGTCCGCCTCGGCGCGCTTGCGCGCCTCGATGTCGGAGACCGCCACCACGGCGCCCACGACTTTGCCGGCCGGGTCCCGGATCGCCTCGCCCGCGATGGCGATCCAGCGGCGCGTCCCGTCGGGCTGCTGGTAGCGGACCTCCAGCTCGGCCCGGGCCGCCTCGCCCGCGCAGATCCGGGCGAGCGGGAATTCCTCCGGCGCCACCGGTCTGTCGTCGGCGTGGTAGGCGACGTAGGCGCCGTACGCCGCACTGTCCGGCGCATAGACCGTGTCGTGGCCCAGCACCTCCCGGATGCGCCGGTTGCCCATGACGATGCGGCCGGAGGGCGCCTCGGCGAGCAGGATCCCGACCGGGACCGTATCCATCACGGTGGCGAGCCGGGCCTCGGCCGCGCCGACCTCCCGGGTCTCGGTGAGGCTTGCCGCGACCGTGCCGGCGATCAGCTGCACGACCGCCAGGTCATCCGGTGTGAAGGCATCCGGTGTGAAGGCATCCGGTGTGAAGGCATCCTGCGTGAAGGCGTCGGCCCGGGCGGCGCGCAGCTCGAGGATCCCCGACGCCGCGCCGCAGAGCTGCACGGGAACCGTGAGGGCGGCGTGCATGCCGGGTGCCGGCGGCAGCTCCGCCGGCGGCAGCTCCGCCGTCCGCAGGTCTGCCATCCGGTCTGGGCCGGGGGTCGCCGCATGGGCCGGCAGCGCCGGCTCGGCCGACCCGCCGGCGAGCGGCCGGCGCAGGCCGACCTGGTGGGCGAGGCTACCGGCCGCCGAGCGGTAGACCAGATCGGACCCCTCGCGCAGGGCGGCGGCCCCACCCTCGGCCTCCGGCACGGCTGCCAGGGCGGCAGCCACCAGGAGATCCAGGATCGCCCCGCGGTCGCCGGCACCCGGCAAGGCCGCCACCAGATCCGCCACCACGGCCCGCTGGGCCAGCAGGCGGTCGCGTGCCGCCCGGGTCTGGCGCAGCTCCAGCCGGGTCGCGGCCAGCTGCGCCAGGGTGGCCAGGTCCTCGGCCGCCTCGGGATCGAGCCCCCCGGGCCGGGGGGCTGTGTCGAGCACGCAGAGGGTGCCGAGGCGCCGGCCCGCCGGGGATTCCAGCGCGGCGCCTGCGAAAAAACCCAGCGCCGGTCCGGCCGCGCGGCGCGGGTCGGCGCGGGCCGGCGCATCCGCCGTCAAGTCGGGAATGACCAGAACGCCCGGGCCGTCGGGGATACGCGCGAGGATACCGGCGAGCGCGTCTGTGGGCGCAAGGATGCCTGCGGGCGCAAGGATGCCTGCGGGCGCAAGGATGCCTGCGGGCGAAAGGATGCCGGCCCCGAACCCGTCCGCGGCCTCGGACCGGGGCCGGTCCCCGGTGTCGAGGCTGAGTAGAGCCATCGGGGCCCCGCAGGCCCGGCGGGCCATGCGGAGAAGGTCCTCGAAGCCCGGTTCCGGCGCGGGATCGGGGACGGCGCCGGCCACGGCCGCGCGGCGGTACGGGTCCCGGGTGTCGGACCTGGTGTCGGACATGGCGGCGTGCGCGGCGGCGTTATCGATGGGCGCGGATACTGCCGCCTCCGGGGCAACGATGGCGGCAGCAAGGCTGACCGCGAGAAAATCGTGACCGGGATCGTTATCGCGCACGTCGAGTGCGGGTTTTCGCGCTGAGGCGCGCGCGAAAACCCGATGGCTCGTCTTGAATACCGGGTCCGAGATCGGGCCATCGGCGGGTGCGAGTGCGGGTCGTCTCGGCTCCGGTCAGCCGGACACCGCCACGGCGTGCGCTGCGATCGCGCCCGCCGTGGTGATCCAGACCCGGTCCCGATGGGCCGCGATATGGGCGAGCGCCGCCCGCAGCGGTCGCAGCCGGTGGGGCTGGCCGACGATGTAGGGATGGAGCGCGATGCCCATCACCAGCGGCGCCGCGGCGGATTGCTCCAGCATCTCGTCGAAGGCGTCGACGAGCGCGTCGGCGAAGTGGCGGCCCGTCTCCTTGCGGGCGACGATCGCCGGGATGTCGTTCAGCTCCTGGGGATACGGAATGGCCAGGATCCGGCCGCCGCCCCGGGTCGCCATCCAGGTCGGCTGGTCGTCGTGGCACCAGTCGAGCAGGTAGCGGTAGCCGGCCTCGGCGAGCAGGTCCGGCGTCACCCGCGACTGCGAGATCCAGGGGCCGAGCCAGCCGGCCGGCGCCCGGCCCTCCGCCCGGGTCAGGATCGCGGTGGCCTCCGCGATCAGGGCGCGCTCCTCCGCTTCGGACAGGGTGCCCTGCCGCTCGGCATTGGTGCGGCCGTGCCCGACGATCTCGTCGCCGCGCGCCCGGAACGCCTCGATCAGGCCCGGGCAATCCCGGTAGAGCCGGCTGTTGACCAGCACGCTCGCGGGCAGGCCGAGGCCGTCGAGGGTGTCCCGCAGCCGCCAGGCCCCGACCCGGTTGCCCCAGTCGCGCCAGCCGTAATTGAGCACGTCCGGCTGCGGCCCGCCCGGGGCGAGCTCGGCCCCGAGCCCCGCCCCGAAATCGAAGGTCTCGAGGTTGAGCCCGACATAGACCGCGAGCCGCCGGCCCCCGGGCCAATCGTAGACCGGCCGGTCCGGGAGGGCGCTGTAGCGGTAGCGGCCGTGCTGCGCGGCCGAGGGAGCATCATCCATCGCGGGTCCAGTGTCCGGGGGCGCCCGGGCAGATAGGCCGGATCCGATCCGGCGCCATGCCTGTCCGGCGCCATGCCTGTCCGGCGCCATGCCTGTCCGGCGCCATGCCTGTCCGGCGCCATGCCTGTCCGGCGCCATGCCTGTCCGCCGTCATGCCTGTTCCGGCAGGCGGGCCTGCTGTACCGGGGTCGGCACGGGACCGCGCGGCGGTCCGGGTGTCGAGAAAGGATCCACCGTGCCGCATGCCGCCACAGCTCGGGAGGACGGGCGTCCGGTCGTCTCGGACATCGCCGCGCGCCTCGAACGGCTGCCGATGTCGCGCTACCAGCGAAAGATCTTCGCGATCATCGCCTCCGCGTGGCTGGTCGACCAGATCGACGTGGCGCTCCTGACCTTCCTGCTCGGCTCGATCGTGGTGGCTTTCGGGCTGAGCCCCACGGAGGCCGGCCAGCTCGCCGCCATGACCTTCGCGGGCCAGCTCGTCGGCAACATCGTCGCCGGCACCGCCTCCGACCGGTTCGGCCGCAAGGCGGTGTTCCAGGTGACCATGGTGGTCTGGGGCCTCGCGAGCCTCGCGGCGGCGACCGCCTGGAGCCTGCCCGTGCTGATGGCCTGCCGGTTCCTGATCGGGGTGGGCGTCGGCGGCGAGGCGCCGGTGGCGCAGGCGATGGTCTCGGAGATCGTCCCGGCCCCCGTGCGCGGCAAATACATCGCGATCCTGGAGGGGTTCTGGGCGGTGGGCTACGTCCTGTCCGGGGCGATCAGCTTCTTCGTGCTGCCCTATCTCGGCTGGCGCTGGGCCTTCGTGGTGGTCGGCCTGCTGTCGCTGGTGGTGCTCGCGGTGCGCCGCTCCATGCCCGAATCGCCCCGCTGGCTCGCCGAAACGGGCCGGCACGCGGAAGCCGACGCCGTGATGACCACGATGGAGCGCGCGGTCGAGCGCGCCACCGGCCGGCCCCTGCCCCCAATCACCCCGCAGGTCGCCGCCGCGGTGGCGGAGACGGTCGCCGATCGGATTCCCGGGCCCCGGCTGAGCGCGGTGGCGACCCTGTTCGCGCCGGCCTACCGGCTGCGCACCGTGATGGCCTTCGGGTTGTGGTTCTTCGCGCTGATCGGCTTCTTCGGGCTCAATTCCTGGATCGCGGTGCTGCTCAAGGAGCGCGGCTTCTCGATCGTCGGCTCGGTGGGCTTCGTGACCCTGATCACCCTGGGCGGCATCCCGGGCTTCGCCGCGGCGGCCGTGCTGCTCGAGCGGATCGGCCGCAAGCCGACCACGGCCCTGTTCCTGATCTGCGCGGCGGCCGCGGCCTGGCTGTACGGCAATGCCGGCGGCGATCCCGTGCTGACCGTCGCCGGCGTCACGGTCACTTGGCTGTTCGTCGCGGGCTTCGTGATGCAGTTCTTCATGTTCGGCATGTGGAGCTGCCTCTACGCCTACACGCCGGAGCTGTACCCGACCCGCGCCCGGGCCACCGGGGCCGGCTTCGCCTCGGCCTTCGGGCGGATCGGCGCCATCCTGGGGCCGATGATCGTGCCGGTGCTGGTGCGCGATTACGGCCCGGCCACCGCGTTCCAGGTCGGCGCGGGCGGTTTCCTGATCGCCGCCCTCCTGGTGCTCACCCTCGGGGTCGAGACCCGCGGCAAGGTGCTGGAGGCGGTCTCGCATTGACGAGACCCGCCTGCCAGGGACGAGATCGGGTTTCCAAAGGGCTCAGCCCTTTGGCGGGGTTCAGGGGCGGAGCCCTTGAGCGCACGGCCCGAGGCCCGATAGCAGGGCTCCGCCCTGCACCCGCACAAGGTCTCGACCTTGTGGATCCCGTCACAACCATGGAGTCCCAAAACAATGCCCGTCGTGGACATGCGCAGCCGGCCGACCTTCCTGCACACGTTCTTCGGCGCCGAGCCCGACACGCCGGAATTCGGCGTCGCCCGCTGGCTGAACGCCCGGGTCGGCAGCCGCGAGGTCGAGCACTTCACCCGCGGCGCCACGATCGAGGGCTTCCGCGCCGAGATGGACGGGGCCGGGATCGACGTCGCCGTGATGGTCGCCCGGTCGGTCCCGGGGGTCCGGGTCTCGAACGACGCCCTCGCGCAGGCCGCCGGGCACGATCCGAAGCGGCTGATCGGCATCGCCTCGGTGGATCCGGTCAAGCTCGGCCGCAAGGCCGCGGTGGCGGAGGCCAAGCGCACCGTGACCGAGCTCGGCTTCAAGGGGATCAACCTCGATGCCGGCTTCTACCGCGAGGGCATGCGGGCCGACGACGAGCGGCTGATGCCGCTCTACGAGCTGTGCGAGACGCTGGCGGTCCCGGCCTTCGTGATGTCCGGCCCGACCACCCCGGACCTGCGCCTCAACGACCCGCTGGCGGTGGACCGGGTCGCCCGGACCTTCCCGAAGCTGCCGATCGTGTGCTGCCACGGGTTCTACCCGCACGTGGCCGAGATGGTGACCGTGGCCTTCCGCAACGAGAACGTCTTCGTCTCCCCGGACATGTACACGTTCGCGCCCGGCGGCGGCCTCTACGTGGAGGCGGCGAACGGCTTCATGAAGGACCAGTTCCTGTTCGGCTCCTCGTTCCCGTTCCGGGCGATGGGCCAGGGCGTCGCGGATTTCCGCGCGCTCGGCCTGTCGGAGGACGCCCTGGACGCCGCCCTCTGGCGCAACGCCAACCGCCTGCTCGGGCTCGGCCTGGCCGAGGCTTAGTCCCGGGTTTCCAAAGGGCTCAGCCCTTTGGCTGGGTTCAGGGGCGAAGCCCTTGAAAACAGCGGGCTCCGCCCGCACCCGCAAAAGGTCTCAACCCTTTTGAATCCGGGACTTTGCCGTCAGGCGGCCCGGACGTTGGCCAAGAAATCGCCGACGGCGCCGCGCAGGGCGCTGGCCTGCCGGGCCAGGTCGCTGGCGGCGTCGAGCACCTGGGACGAGCCGTGGCTGGCCGTGCCGGCCGCCTCGCCCACGCCGGCGATGGTGCCCGAGACCGCGCGGGTATCCTGCGAGGTCTGGCCGGTGGTGCGGGCGATCTCGGCGGTGGCCGCGCCCTGCTGCTCGACCATGGCGGCGATCTCGGCCCCGATCCGGGCGAGGGTGCGGATCACCTCGGTGATGCCGCCGATCGAGCGGACGGAGGCCTCGGTGGACCCGGTGATCTCGGCGACCTTGGCGGCGATCTCCTCGGTCGCCCGGGCGGTCTGGCCGGCGAGGTTCTTGACCTCGGCGGCCACCACCGCGAAGCCCCGGCCCGCCTCGCCGGCCCGGGCCGCCTCGATGGTGGCGTTGAGGGCGAGCAGGTTGGTCTGGCCGGCGATGTCCGAGATCATCGCGACGATCTCCCCGATGCTCCCGGCGGCCTGGGCGAGGCGGCGGACCTCCCCGGCCATGCCGTCCGCGTCCCGGGTCGCCGAGGCCGCGAGGTCGGCCGAGGCTCTGACCTGCACGCCGATCTCCCGGACCGAGGCCGTGAGCTCCTCGGTGGCCGCCGCCACGGTGTCGGCCGAGCGGGCGGCCGAATCCGCGGCGCCGGCCACCGCCCGGCTGAGGTCGGTGGTGTCCTGCGCGGCCCGGGCCATGCCGTGGGCGGAGGCCTCCAGCTGCTCGGCGGCGGCCGAGACCGCCGCGACGATGCCTCCGACCTGCCCCTCGAAGCTGTCGGCGAGGCTCAGGGCGGCGGCGCGCTGCGCGGCGGCATTCTCGGCGGCGAGGCGCTGCTGCGCGGCCCGGGCGAGCCGGCGCTCGGCGACGCTGTCGCGGAACGTCACCGCGGCGTCGGCGATCGCCCGCACCTCGCGCGGGCCCCCCGCCGGGATGGCCAGGTCGGCGCCCGGCCCGTCGTGTCCCTCGCCCCGCCCGATCGCCGTCAGCACCCGGGCCATCCGGACCAGGGGCCGCGCGATGGCCGTGCCGAGCCAGAACGCGAAGCCGACCGAGAGCGCGAACAGGGCGAGCCCGCCCGCGATCCAGACCGTCAGCATCCGGTCGGCCCGGGCCCGCACCGCGCCGGCGGCGGCCACCAGGTCGGCGGTCAGCCGGTCCTCGACGCCTTTGAGGGCGTCGATGCGCTGGGTGGCGAGCCGGAACCAGGCCGGCGCGTCGCGGAAGGCGAGGGTCGTGCCCGGCATCGTCTCCTGCGCGGCGCTGCGCAGGCGTGCCACCTCCCGCGCCGGCTCGGTCGCCTCCGCGGCGTCCAGCAGCGCGGCCTGACCCTCGACGGCCCCGGCCCGGAACAGGGCGCCGTAGGTCGCCTGATCGGCCGAGAGCGTGGTGAGCCGGCGCGCGGCGGGGAGGTCCAGGCTGCCGGAGGCGAACACCGCCGAGGCGGCGGCCCGCTCCTGGCCGGCGGCCTCCTTCAGCGCCAGGAACGCCGCGTAGGCGTTGGCCCGGGCCGCGATGCCGGCCTCGTCGATCACGCCGCCCATCGCCCGGACCACGCCCAGCCCCTCGCCGATCAGGCCGGTGTAGAAGCCCGTCGCCTGCGGCGCGGTGAGGCCCAGGGCATCGACCGCCCGGCGCTGGGCCGCGAGCCCGGTGAGCCCCTGCGCGAAGCCCTCGGCGCGTGCCGCGAAGGCGGGGCCGAAGCCGGTCGCGGCCGCCATCGCGTCGGGGAGCCCGGCCAAAGCCGCGTCGGTGCGGCTGCGCTGGGCCGCGAGTTCCGGCCCGAACTGCGCCCCCCTGGCGCCCAGGAACAGGCTGGAGGCGCCGCGCTCGCGCTGGGCCTCGTGGACGAAGGCGCTGATCCGCGAGGCGAGGCCGACGAGGGTCTCGACCCGGTCCATCTCGGCCCGCCGCGCCCATTGGTCGGACACCGCCCACCCGGCCGCCCCCGCGAAGGCAAGGCAGGGCGCGAGCGCCACCGCGAGGATGCGCGCGCGGAGTGAGGAGAGGACGGCCATCGGAACCCGGAATCCTGCAACGTTCGCCGGAATCATCCGGGACGGTTATAAAAACACCGTTAGGGTGGAGGGGTTTGGCCCGGCCTGCAATGCACAATCAGGCGGCAGTCCCGACGGTCGGTGCCGCCTCGGCAAGCCGTTCGGCCTCAAGCCGTTCGGGATCATGCAAATCGGCCTCATGCAAATCGGCATGCAGGTCGCCCCAGACCTTGAGCGCGTGGATGACCGGCTCCAGGGTCCGCCCCCGCTCGGTCAGACTGTACTCCACCTTCGGGGGCACCTCGGCGTAGACCTTCCGGGCGATCAGGCCGTCCGCCTCCATCTCGCGCAGCTGGTTCGTGAGCATGCGCTGCGTCACGCTCGCCAGCCGCCGGCGGATCTCGTTGAAGCGCAGGGTCCCCTCTAGCAGGTGGTAGAGGATCACGCCCTTCCACTTGCCGTCGATGAGCCGGAGGGTGGCCTCGACGGCGCAGCCGGGGCTGCAGTTGCCGCTATGGTGTCGGGTGCGGGGCATGGCGGGATCCCAAGGCGATCGTCGGGCGGTATCATTCTCGGCACTATCGGCGTTTTATGTGCGTACTTGCGCGCCGTGAAGGCGGACGGCATCTCCGTGCGGGTCAGTCGGAGGAGATTGCGATGCGCGCCGTCGGGTACAGAAAATCCCTGCCGATCACCGAGGCCGAGGCCCTGGTCGATTGCGACCTGCCCCGGCCCGATCCCGGCCCCCGCGACCTGCTGGTGAAGGTCGAGGCGGTCTCGGTGAACCCGGTCGACACCAAGGTCCGGGTGCGGGCCGAGCCCGAGGCCGGCGGGGTCAAGGTCCTGGGCTGGGACGCCGCCGGCACCGTTCTGGCCACGGGTGCCGAGGCCGAGGGCTTCTCGGTCGGAGACGCGGTGTTCTACGCGGGCGACCTCACCCGGCCGGGGACCAACGCCGAATTCCATTGCGTCGATGCGCGCATCGTCGGGCACAAGCCCGCCGGCCTCGACTGGGCGCAGGCCGCCGCCCTGCCGCTCACCGCGATCACCGCCTGGGAGGCCCTGTTCGACCGGCTCGACGCCAAGAAACCGGTGCCGGGCGCCGCCCCGGCGATCCTGATCGTCGGCGGGGCGGGCGGCGTCGGCTCGGTGGCGATCCAGCTCGCCCGGCAGCTCACCGACCTCACCGTGATCGCCACCGCGTCCCGGCCGGAGACGGCGGCCTGGTGCCGGGATCTCGGCGCCCACCACGTGGTCGATCATGCCAAGCCGCTCTCCGCCGAGGTGGCGGCCCTGGGCCTCGGCGCGCCGGGCCTCGTGTTCTCGACCACCAACACCGACGCGCATCTCGCCGAGATCGCGACGCTGATCGCC
The DNA here is from genome assembly GCF_008039945.1 of Methylobacterium sp. WL64. Taxonomy (NCBI): domain Bacteria; kingdom Pseudomonadati; phylum Pseudomonadota; class Alphaproteobacteria; order Hyphomicrobiales; family Methylobacteriaceae; genus Methylobacterium; species Methylobacterium sp. WL64. The sequence continues at coordinate 18,696 of NZ_VRVA01000056.1, read as the reverse complement.
CCGCAGGGCCGGTTCGCCCTGATCGACGATCCCGCGCAGCTCGACGTGGCGCTGCTCAAGCGCAAGAGCCTGTCGCTGCACTGGGAGTTCATGTTCACCCGCTCGATGTTCGGCACCTCCGATATCGCCGCCCAGGGCGCGCTCCTCGACGAGGTCGCCCGGCTGGTGGATGCGGGGCGCCTGCGCACGACCCTGGGCGAGCATTACGGGCGGATCGACGCCCGGAACCTGCGGCGGGCGCACGCGCTGATCGAGAGCGGGCGCGCCAAGGGCAAGATCGTGCTCGAAGGCTTTGCGTCGTGAGGCGGGCGCCATGACCGGGACAGGCACCGGAATCTTCGACGTGGCGGCGCTCGCGGCGGCGCTGCCCGACAGCGCGCGGACGCTCCTGGTCGACACCTACCTGACCGACCGGGCGGCGGCGAGCGCCCGGGTGTTCCGGGTCTACCGCCCGACCCCGCCGCACTATCACGCCACCTGCGACGAGTACCTGTACTGCCTGTCGGGACGCGGCACCGTCTGGCTGGGTGACCCCGCGAACCTCACACCGTTCGGCCCCGGCCAGCTCTTGTTCTTCGAGACGGGCACGGTGCACGCGATGCCGGAGATCGCCCCGGGCGAGCCGGTGACGTTCCTGTCGATCGACACCCCGCGGCGGGCCCCCACCGACATCATCTTCGTGAACCCCGAGGACGGCACCCCCGCCACCTTCATGGCGCGCAACGCCGACGCGTGAAGTCCCGGATCCAAAAGGTCCCGGACCTTTTGCGGGTGCAGGGCAGCGCCCTGCTGTCGGGGCCTGCCCCGACACCCCGCCAAAGGGCCGCAGGCCCTTTGGAAATCCCGTCTTTTCGGCCGCGAAACGACAGGCTTCCGGCGAGCGGTTGCCGGCGTACGCGTTTCGTTCTAGCAATGGCGTTGCATGTCGGGCCTGCGTCCCGCCGGCCTCACCTTGCCGTCGACCGCTCCGGGCTCGACATGAGCGGGTGCGGCGGCTGACCCGCGCGCAAAGCCAGCCCCGACCGCGTCGACGCCTCGAAAGACCGCCGCCCTCATGGCCAAAGCCCAAGCCGGAACCCGAGTCGGACCCCGCGTCGGCGCCAGCAAGGCCGCCCCCAAACCGTCTCCCGTGAAGGCGTCGTCCGCCAAAGCGCCGGCCGAGGCGGTTCCGGCCGAGCCTGAGCGGACGAACAAGCCCGCGCGTACGAAGAAGGCCGAGGCCCCCGCCCCCGTCCGCCTGGGCAGCAGCCGGAGCGCGGCCGCGGAGGCCGCCGTCGACGCCAAGCTGGAGGCCCTGTTCGACGCCGCGCCGCCGAGCGCCGCCGACCGGCGGGTGATCACGGTCCGGGGCGCCCGGGAGCACAACCTCAAGAACGTCGACCTGACGATCCCCCGGGACAAGCTCGTGGTGTTCACCGGGCTGTCGGGCTCGGGCAAGTCGTCGCTCGCCTTCGACACGATCTACGCCGAGGGGCAGCGCCGCTACGTCGAATCGCTCTCGGCCTATGCCCGCCAGTTCCTGGAGATGATGTCCAAGCCCGATGTCGACCAGATCGACGGGCTGTCGCCGGCGATCTCCATCGAGCAGAAGACCACCTCCAAGAACCCCCGGTCCACCGTCGGGACGGTGACCGAGATCTACGACTACATGCGCCTGCTCTGGGCGCGGGTCGGCATCCCCTACTCCCCGGCCACCGGCCTGCCGATCGAGAGCCAGACCGTCCAGCAGATGGTCGACCGGGTGCTGGAGCTGCCGGAGAAGAGCCGGCTGTACCTGCTCGCCCCGGTGGTCCGCGGCCGGAAGGGCGAGTACCGCAAGGAAATCGCCGAGTACCAAAAGAAAGGGTTTCAGCGGCTGCGGGTCGACGGCGAATATTACGCGATCGACGACGCGCCCAAGCTCGACAAGAAGTTCAAGCACGACATCGACGTGGTCGTCGACCGGATCGTGGTGCGGCCCGACATCGCCGCGCGGCTGGCCGATTCGTTCGAGACCGCGCTGGAGCTCGCCGACGGCATCAGCGAGATCGTGTTCGCCGACGCGCCGGAGGGCGAGGAGCCCCGGACGATCACGTTCTCGTCGCGTTTCGCCTGTCCCGTCTCGGGCTTCACCATCGCGGAGATCGAGCCGCGGCTGTTCTCGTTCAACAACCCGTTCGGCGCCTGCCCGACCTGCGGCGGCATCGGCCACGAGATGCGGATCGACCCCGAACTGGTGATCTCGGACCCTGCGCTCAGCTTGAAGCGCGGCGCGGTCGGCCCCTGGGCGAAATCGACCTCGCCCTATTACGGCCAGACGCTGGACGCGCTGGCGGAGCATTACGGCTTCAAGACGAGCGTGGCCTGGCAGAGCCTGCCGGAGGCGGCCCGCGCCGTCGTGCTGTACGGCTCCGGCAAGCAGGCGATCCGCTTCGCCTACGACGACGGCCTGCGCAAGTATGCGGTCAACAAGCCGTTCGAGGGCGTGATCCCGAACCTGGAGCGCCGCTACAAGGAGAGCGAGTCCGACGCGGTGCGGGAGGAAATCGGCCGGTTCATGAGCGAGACGCCCTGCGCGTCCTGCGGCGGCAAGCGGCTGAAGCCCGAGGCGCTGGCCGTGAAGGTCGCCATGGCCGATATCGGCGACGTGACGGCGCTGTCCGTTTCGGAAGCCCATCGCTGGTTCTCCGAATTGCCGGAGAAGCTGACGGCCAAGCAAAACGAGATCGCGGTCAGAATTCTCAAAGAAATCCGCGACCGGCTCAGCTTCCTGGTGGATGTCGGCCTCGAATACCTGACGCTGGCCCGCGGCTCCGGCTCCCTGTCGGGGGGCGAAAGCCAGCGCATCCGGCTGGCCTCGCAGATCGGCTCCGGGCTCACCGGCGTGCTCTACGTGCTGGACGAGCCCTCGATCGGGCTGCACCAGCGCGACAACGAGCGGCTGCTCGGCACGCTCAAGCGCCTGCGCGACCTCGGCAACTCGGTGATCGTGGTCGAGCACGACGAGGACGCGATCCTGCAGGCCGACTACGTGGTCGATGTCGGCCCGGGGGCGGGCATCCATGGCGGCGAGATCATCGCCCAGGGCACCCCCGCCGAGGTGCTGGCCAACCCGGCCTCGCTCACGGCCAAGTACCTCACCGGCGCGATGGCGGTCCGCACCCCGGCCGCGCGGCGCAAGAGCCGGAAGGGCAAGCTCGGGGTGTTCGGCGCCCGGGGCAACAACCTCAAGGACGTGGATATCGAGGTGCCGCTCGGCACCTTCACGTGCATCACCGGCGTCTCGGGCGGCGGCAAGTCCACCCTGGTGATCGACACCCTGTACAAGGCCGTCGCAAAGAAGCTGAACGGGGCGCTGGAGCACCCGGCCCCGTACGACAGGCTCGAGGGGCTGGAGCATCTCGACAAGGTCATCGACATCGACCAGTCGCCGATCGGCCGGACGCCGCGCTCGAACCCCGCCACCTATATCGGCGCCTTCACGCCGATCCGCGACTGGTTCGCGGGCCTGCCCGAGGCCAAGGCCCGGGGCTACCAGCCGGGGCGCTTCTCGTTCAACGTGAAGGGCGGGCGCTGCGAGGCCTGCTCGGGCGACGGCGTCATCAAGATCGAGATGCACTTCCTGCCGGACGTCTACGTCACCTGCGACGTATGCAAGGGCAAGCGCTACGACCGCGAGACCCTGGAGGTGAAGTACCGCGGCAAGTCCATCGCCGACGTGCTCGATTCCACCGTCGAGGAGGCGGCCGAGCTGTTCAAGGCGGTCCCGGCGATCCGCGAGAAGCTCGAGACCCTGAAGCGGGTCGGCCTGCACTACGTCCATGTCGGCCAGCAGGCCACCACCCTGTCGGGGGGCGAGGCGCAGCGGGTGAAGCTGTCCAAGGAACTGTCGAAGCGCGCCACGGGCCGCACGCTCTACATCCTCGACGAGCCGACCACCGGGCTGCACTTCCACGACGTGGCCAAGCTCATGGAGGTGCTCCACGAGCTGGTGGACCAGGGCAACACGGTGGTGGTGATCGAGCACAATCTCGAAGTGATCAAGACTGCCGACTGGGTGATCGACATGGGGCCCGAGGGCGGGGACGGCGGTGGCCGGGTGGTGGCGCTCGGCACCCCGGAGGAGATCGCCCGCTCGAAGGCGAGCCATACCGGCCGGTTCCTGCGCGAGGTCTTGGCCCGTCGCCCCGCCCCGCAGACCGGCCGCCGCAGCGCCGCCGAATAGGCGCCGGCCGGGCTCGAGGCGGCAGATTCTGCCCGGTGCGGCCCGAAAATCCGCCCGGGACCGCCTCCGCGCCCCGTGATTCGGCCGGCTCCCGCCCGTCTTCGGCCGGGGATCGGCCGTCCGGAGCGGGGTTTCCGGGTTCGGCGCCCGGCTGGGACGAATGCCCGTTCACCCACCCCTAGTTGCCGGATTCTCCCGCCAAAGTGCCGGGAGGTCCCGGGCAACAGCTTGACCGTTCAACGATATTTTGCCGGCCGGCCGCCCGCTATTCAATCCTGGGGACTGTGTTGCATCGCCGCAAAAATGCGTCTTTTGCGCAACGGTTCGGCCGGTTTTGCCGCTTCGACCGGCATTCCACTGTCATTCCGCAGGTCTCTGTAGAATAGTCATTGGCGTTGAGACGGGCGGGCTCCGTGGGGGCGCTCGGCACACCGGAAGTCGGCAGCCGCCAATGGCGAGCAGACCGGCAGGGTAGTGCCGAATGCGGGACGGAAGCCTTGAGACCTTGGGAAGGACAGAAACAATGATGAAGAACTGGCTCGCGGCCGGCGCGGTCGCGCTCACGGTCGGCATGACCTCGACGATCGCTCAGGCGCAGACCACGACGGTTCCGGGCGAGCAGGTCGGCCTCGCCATCGGCGCGCCGCTGCCCGAGGGTATCTACGCGATCAACACCTTCACGTTCCGCCGCACCGATGGCCGGAACGATCCCGATACCGCCGTCAACGTCCCGGTGCTGGTCTGGTCGACCCCGCTTGTGCCGTTCGGCGGCCGCATCGAGCTGCTCGTCGCCCCCCCGACCGTGTTCGCCTTCACCCGCAACCCGGCTGGCGTGCGCAACAAGGACATCTCGATCAACGTCGGCACCTTCGTCGGCGGCATCTGGGCGTTCGACCTCGGCAACAACTTCGGCGTCAGCTTGCTCGGCGGCGCGTACCTGAACGACCTCAACGGCGATCGCGGCTCGATCATCACCGCCAACGGCACGACCGCCACCCCGGTGCTGCCGCAGCTCTCCTCGAACACCTACCGCTTCGGCGTGGCCGGCAGCTACACCGGCGACGGCTGGAACATCACCGGCAACCTGACCGCCAACATCTACGATTCGCCCGGCCGCTTCGGTGGTCCGGTCGGCGCGGCGCTCGGCCCGTTCTACCTGTCCAACGCCCTGAACTTCGACCTCACCGCGACCAAGAAGTTCGGCAACTTCGAGATCGGTCCGGTCGCCTACGGCACCTACAACTTCGACATCGGCCAGTTCAGCGCGGCCGCCAACAACCGCGGCCGGTTCGCCGTCGGCGGCCTGATCGGCTACGACTTCAAGGTCTTCACCGTGCAGGCCTACGTCGCCCGCGACGTGGTCACCGGCGCGCAGATCGCCGCGACGCCGTTCAGCCGCGCCCGCAGCGACTACTCGACGGACGGCTGGCTGCGCCTGATCGTGCCGCTGTACTCGCCGGCCCCGGTCTCGCCGGTCCCGACCGCCCTGGTCCGCAAGTACTGATCGACAAGTCCTGATCGAACCGAGATCCGGGTTCCCACCGCGCAGGCGGTGGGGAGCCCGGATCTCCGCCATCCCGTCCGCCAGGACGGCGAACCGCCCGGCCACCGCCGGGCGGTTTTTTCATGCCCGGCCGGACCATGCCCCTGGACCCGGGCGGATATTCAGATCCTGCGAAACCTTTCCGCCCGAGGACCCGTAAGCGGCGACGTAATCCCGGTCCTCGCTCGATCCCGGGATACCTCAGGGAAGGAAACACCAGGATGCTCAACGTTATCGGAGGCCGGCGCGCGGCCCGGGCGGTCGCCCTCGCTCTGACCCTCGGCCTCGGTGCGACCGGCGCGGCCTACGCCAAGAACCCGATGGTCGGCGGCGCGCCGATGTATGCCAGCAAGACGATCGTCGAGAACGCGGTCAACTCCAAGGACCACACCACCCTGGTCGCCGCCGTGAAGGCCGCCGGCCTCGTCGAGACGCTGAGCGGCCCCGGCCCGTTCACGGTGTTCGCGCCCACGAACGCCGCCTTCGCCAAGCTGCCGCCGGGCACCGTCGAGAGCCTGGTGCAGCCCCAGAACAAGCCCACGCTGACCAAGATCCTGACCTACCACGTCGTCCCGGGCGTCTACACCGCGCAGGACCTGGTGGCTTTGGTCAAGAAGGGCGGCGGCCAGGGCCAGCTCACCACGGTCGAGGGCGAGCCGCTCGCCGTGGCGGTGCAGGGCAAGAAGGTCCTGATCACCGACGTGAAGGGCAACACCGCCACGGTGACGATCCCGAACGTGATGCAGTCGAACGGCGTGATCCACGTGATCAACGCCGTGCTGACCCCCTGATCCGGATTCCGTGATCCGACCCACCCGCGGCGCCGCTCCGGCGCTGCGGGTTCCTCACTGTTGCTACTCGGCGATCAGCTTGCCGGTATAGACCACCGGTCCCGTGGGCTGGCCGCTCGGCGAGCCGCCCGGAGGCTCCACGGAGACCGCCAGCACCCCGTCCGGCGCGGCGCCCTGCGGCAGGGTCACCCGGGTCGCACCGCCCCCGACGAGGCCGAGCGGCTTCGGGCCCTCGGCGCCGACATACCACAGCTCCAAGCTCCGGCCCGCGGGCGCCTCGGCCCCGACCGGCCGGACCTGGGCGGTGCCGGTGCGGGTGTCGACGCGCACGATCAGCGCCGGGAGCGCGCCGCCGCCCTGCACCACCGCGAGGTAGCGGCCGCCCTCCGGCTCCGGCCGCAGGCCCACCGCCACGAACAGCGCCAGCCCGGCCGCCAGCAGCCCGGCCCCCGCGGTGGCGATGCGCCAGCGCCGGACCTGCCGCCGCAGATGGGCGAGGGGATCGCGGAGACGGGGATCTTGAGTGACGGGATCGCCGGCGAGGGGATTGCCCCCCTGCGGAGCGGTCGATCCGCCGGGCCCAACCGGGAGCGCGCGCAGCAGCGCCGCCCGCACCCGCGGCGACGGCATCACCGGCGGGATGGCACCGAGCAGGGGCGAGAATCGCCGCTCCCAGGCCTGCACCCGGGCGACAGCGGCGGTATCGGTGGCGAGCGCGAGCGCCATCGCGGCCCGCTCTTCGCGGTCGAGGGTGCCGAGCACGTACTCGGCCGCGCGCAGGTCCGGATCCGAGCCGGGATCCGCGGTCAGGTCGCCTGGCCCGCCGGTCACGTGACCGCCTCCAGGCAGGTCTTCAGCGATGCGAGCGCCCGGTGCAGCCAGGTCTTGATCGTGTTGACCGGCCGGTCGTAGCGCTCGGCCAGCTCGTCGCGGGAGCGGCCCTCGCAATAGGCCAGCACCACGCAATCCCGGTGCGCCGGCTCCAGCCGGCCGAGGCAGGCCCCGAGCGCGTCCCGGTCCAGGAACGCCGCGGCGTCGTCGTGCGGGTCCATCAACCGCGCCACCCAATCCTCTCCGTCATCCCGCACCGGTCCCTGAACCTCGGCGGCCCCCTTCCGGCGCAGGCCGTCGATCGCCCGGTTCCGGGCGATCGTGCACAGCCATGCGAGCGGGCGTCCGGCCTCGGGGTCGTAGCTCCCGGCCGCCTGCCAGATCCGCAGATACGCGTCTTGCAGGACGTCCTCGGCGAGCGACCGATCGCGTTGGATACGCAGGATCACGCCGAAGAGTTTCGGGCTGGTCAGGTCGTAGAGTTCGGCCAGGGCGGCCGCCTCGCCGCGCCCGATCTCGAACAGCAGCCGGCGCAGCCGCGCATCGTCGGCGCCATGAAGGCCCGGCGGCACCCGGTCCTGAGTCGCCCCCGCGGCAAAGATCGGTCCGGCCAAGATCCGTTCCTGCGTCCGCGCGCCGTTCCCCTGCCGGTCGCGCTCCCGTAAGATAGCTCTAAGCGCCCCCGCGTGTCCTGTCACATCGCCGGCCCGCACCGGATCGCGGACGTGTCGTCGGCTGCCGATCCGCGCGCGGCGCCGCGCCACGGGTGTCGCAGGCCGTGGCGACAGCCTATCTTAGTCTGATTTCGCGCATCCGGCGGTGCCGGAGCAGAGCGAACGAGTCGAAGGAATCTCATGGCGACGCAGGGCGAGTGGAAGATCCCCGCGCAGGCCCAGCCCAGGCCTGCGGATTACGGCTACGATCTCGATCGGGCGCTCTCGTCGGTGCTCGCCCTCTCGGCGCGGGTGCCCGAGAGCGCCTTCACGGCCGAGACCCTCGGCACCGAGCGCGCCGGCAACGGCGTGGTGATCCGGGAAGACGGGCTGGTGCTCACGGTCGGCTATCTCGTCACGGAGGCGGAGAGCGTCTGGCTCACCACCCGGGAGGGCCGCTCCGTGCAGGGCCACGTGCTCGGCTTCGATGCCGCCACCGGCTTCGGCCTGGTCCAGGCCCTGGGCGATCTCGGCGTCCCGGCCCTGCCGCTCGGCCAGTCGGCCGGCCTGAAGACCGGCGACCGGGCCGTGGTGGCGGGGGCGGGCGGGCGCCAGCGCTGCGTCGCTGTCGAGGTCGTCGCCCGGCAGGAATTCGCCGGGTACTGGGAGTATGTCCTCGACGAGGCCCTGTTCACCGCCCCGGCCCACCCCCATTGGGGCGGCACCGCGCTGATCGGCGCGCAGGGCGAGCTGCTCGGCATCGGCTCCCTGCAATTGCAGCAGGGCGGCAGCAGCAATGCCCGCCCGATCAACATGGTGGTGCCGATCGACCTGCTGCCGCCGATCCTCGACGACCTGGCCACGCGCGGGCGCGCCAACCGGCCGCCGCGGCCCTGGCTCGGCCTCTACGCCACCGAGAGCGAGGAGGGCATCGTGGTCATGGGCCTCGCCGACGGCGGCCCGGCCGAGACCGGCGGCCTGCGCGGCGGCGACGTGATCGAGGCGGTGGCCGGCGAGCCGATCCCGGACCTCGCCGCCCTGTTCCGCAGCATCTGGGCGCTGGGCGAGGCCGGCGTCCGCGTCCCGCTCACCGTGCGCCGCGACGGGCGCAGCGTGAAGCTCGCCCTGGTCTCGGCCGACCGGGAGCGGTTCCTGCGCACGCCCTCGCTGCACTGAAGGCGCGGTGCGGGAAACCGTCTCCGCCGGGGCCGCGTTTCCCGGGCGCGGAGCCTGCACCGGATACAACCACAGGCTCAGCATCCGTTCAGGCGGCGCGGCCGAGTCTCCCCCGACCGGCACCGATCCGCCGGACGTTTCGAGGAGATCTGTCATGGCGATTCTGAGCGCATCGCGCGCGAAGGCACTCGTTGTGGCCGCCGCGATCGCCGGCGGCCTCGGGCTCGCGGGCTCCGCCCAGGCGGCGGGCGGCTGCGGCCCGGGCTTCCACCCGAATCCCTGGGGCCTCTGCCGCCCGAACTGGGGTCCCCGCCCCTATTACGGGCGCCGGCCGGTCTATTATGGCGGCTACGTCCGCCCGCGTCCCTTCTACCGCCCCTATGGCCGCCCGTTCTACCGGCCCTACGGCTTCTACGGCCCGCGCCCGTTCTACTGAGCGCCGCCTCCGTTTTGCGCTGCGAAGGGCGCCCCGCCGGCCGGCGGGGCGCCCTTCGCGCGTTCAGACCGGGTCTCCGCATGCGCACAAAGAATGACCAGCCGGGAAGGTTGCCGGTTTCTTAATCCGCGTATGCAGCCCACGCAGACCAGATCCTTGGCCTTTCGACTCCTGCTGCGCCGCGGGAGGTTTATATGTGCGTTGCACCAACAAGAGGCAGCGATGCGCAACGGCGCGCCACTCACTGCCCGAACAGAGGTCAATACACTCCATGTCCGCCGCTCGTAGCGTCCTGGGTCGCGTCCGCGCCTATCTCCGGTACCGCGACACCGTCTCCCAGCTGTCCCGCCTCTCGGATCGCGACCTTGCCGATCTCGGCATCAACCGTAGCGAGATCCACGGCATCGCCCGCGTCTGATCTCCCGAACCATCGCGATTCGATTCAAAGGACCGCCGCCCGTTGATCCGGGCGACGGTCCTTCGCTATTCTGGGATATGACACAGACCCTACACATCGTCGGCGGCGGCCTGGCGGGATCCGAGGCGGCCTGGCAGGTGGCCGAGGCCGGCCATCGCGCCGTGATCCACGAGATGCGGCCGGTCCGCGGCACCGAGGCCCACCAGACCGACGGCCTGGCCGAGCTCGTCTGCTCGAACTCGTTCCGGTCGGACGACCCGGAGAGCAACGCCGTCGGGCTGCTCCATCAGGAGATGCGCTCCTTGAGCTCGCTGATCATGCGGGCGGCCGACGCGAACCAGGTGCCGGCAGGGGGCGCCCTGGCGGTGGATCGCGAAGGCTTCTCCGCCACGGTGACCCGGGCCCTCGAGGAGCATCCCAACGTCACGATCGCGCGCGGCGAGGTCGAGGGCCTGCCGCCGGAGGAGTGGGGGCCCTGCATCGTCGCCACCGGCCCGCTGACCGCCCCGGCGCTCGCCGAGGGCATCCGGGCGCTCACCGGCGCCGAGTCGCTCGCCTTCTTCGACGCCATCGCGCCGATCGTGCACCGCGACTCGATCGACATGGACGTGGCGTGGTTCCAGTCCCGCTACGACAAGCCCGGTCCCGGCGGCACAGGGGCCGACTATCTCAACTGCCCGATGGACCGGGCGCAGTACGACGCCTTCGTGGCCGCCCTGGTGGCGGGGGACAAGATCGGGTTCAAGCAGTGGGAGGGGACGCCGTATTTCGACGGCTGCCTGCCGATCGAGGTGATGGCCGAGCGCGGCCCCGAGACCCTGCGGCACGGCCCGATGAAGCCCGTGGGGCTCACCAACCCGCGCGACCCGCAGGTCAAGGCCTGCGCGATCGTGCAGCTGCGCCAGGACAACGCGCTGGGCACCCTCTACAACATGGTCGGCTTCCAGACGAAGCTGACCTACGCCGAGCAGGTCCGGATCTTCCGCACGATTCCCGGCCTGGAGCGGGCCGAGTTCGCCCGGCTCGGCGGCCTGCACCGCAACACCTATCTCGACAGTCCGCGCCTCTTGGACGCCACCCTCCGGCTGAAGGCCCGGCCGGCCTTGCGCTTCGCCGGCCAGATCACCGGCTGCGAGGGCTATGTCGAGAGTGCCTCGGTCGGGCTGATGGCGGGGCGCTTCGCGGTGGCCGAGGCGGCGGGCCGGCCGCTCAGCCCCCTGCCCCAGACCACGGCGCTCGGCGCCCTCATCGCCCACATCACCGGCGGCCATGTCGGGGCCGACGGCGAGGTCAACGCGCCGCGCTCGTTCCAGCCGATGAACGTCAATTTCGGCCTGTTCCCGCCGCTCGCCCAGGCCCCCCGCAACGAGACCGGCCGCCGCCTGCGCGGCCCGGAGAAGGCTGTGCTGAAGAAGCGGGTGCTCACAGACCGCGCCCGGGCCGACCTCGCCGCCTGGATGGCCGGCGCCCCCGTGGCGGATTGGCGGCTGGCGGCGGCCGAGTAGCGCGGCACGTCATGGTTTCGAAAGGTCTGTGACCTTTCGCGGGTGCAGGGCAGAGCCCTGCTGTCAGGCTCCGCCCCGACACCCCGCCAAAGGGCTCGCCCTTTGGAAACCCACAGGCGCGCATGGCGCTTGCACCGCCCGTGCGTTCAGCCCCGGGGACCGCATGACCGAGATCGATACCGAAACCTTCCTGGCCGACCTCTACGCCCTGCGCGCGATCGGCCGGTTCCGCACCGGCGTCCACCGGCCGACCTTCTCGCCCCAGGACATGGACTCGCGCCGCTGGCTGATGGCCCGTCTGGAGGCCTGCGGGCTGGAGGCGTTGATCGACGGGATCGGCAACGTGCTCGGGCGCCATCGCGGGCCCGGACCCCACCTCCTGGTCGGCAGCCACATCGAGACCCAGAACGAGGCCGGTTGGCTCGACGGGGCGCTGGGCGTGGTCGCCGGGTTGGCCCTGGCCCGGGCCGGGCTGCCCGTCGACGTCGTCGCCTTCGCGGACGAGGAGGGGCACTTCTCCGGCGGCTTCCTGGGCAGCCGCTCGGCGATCGGCGACCTCACCGAGGCCGAGATCGACGCCGCCTACAACCGCACCGACGGCACGCCGCTCCGCGCGGCCCTCGAAGCCGCCGGGCTCGCCGGATTGCCGCGGCTGCGGATCGACCCGGCCCGCTACCGGGGCTTCCTGGAACTGCATATCGAGCAGGGGACGCAGCTCGAATCCGCCGGCCTGCATCTCGGCGTGGTCAGCGGCATCGTGGCGATCTGGCAATTCCGGATCGTGTTCGACGGCAACCAGGACCATGCCGGCGGCACCACCATGGCCGAGCGCCGGGATGCGGGGCTCTCGGCGATACGCCTGCTCGCGGCGATCGACCGGGAATTCCCGAAACTCTGCGGCCCGCGCAGCACCTGGACCACGGGGCGGATCACCCTGGATCCCGGCGGCTACAGCATCATCCCGGGCCGGGCCGAGGTGGCTTTCCAGTTCCGCGACGTATCGATCCCGGTGCTGGAGCGGATGGAAGCCTGCCTCGAGGCACTGGTGCGCGAATCCAACCGGCGCGAGCGCTGCCCCGCCACGCTCACGGTCCTGTCCAAGGCCGTTCCCGCCCCCTGCGACCCGGGCCTGATGCGGGCCCTCTCCGAGGCTGCCGAGCAGGTCTGTCCCGGCCACTGGCAGGTGATGCCCTCGGGCGCCGGCCACGACGCCCAGAACATCGCCCGGATCCTCCCGGCCGCGATGCTGTTCGTCCCATCGATCGGCGGCATCAGCCATCATTGGGCGGAGGATACCAGCGACGCGGACCTGGCCTTTGGCGTGCGCGCGCTCGGCGCGGCGGCGGCGCGGGTGCTGGCGGGGTGAGGCTGCTGTCGCGCAGGACGGCGACAAGCGCCGCGTCCTCGTCGGGCGCTTGTGGCGGAGCGAGGGCCGGCCAGCGTCGGCCCTCCACCATCGAAGCAACGCTCCCCGCGCCCAACCGTTGACCCGCATCGATGCCGGAGGGCGGCCATGCGGATTCGCAAGGAAGCGACCTATGACGGGGTGTGGACCGTGTTCGTCGGCGACGGGCTCTGCTTCAGCGACCTGAGCGAGCCGGCCGCCGACGCGCTGGTGGCGGCGTTCGCACAGCGGTTCGCCGACGCGGAAGCGTGAGCCTCAGGCGCCCGGGATCAGCGACTGAATCGGGATCAGGTCCGGGCGGTATTCCTGCATCCCGCCGGCGATCCGTTCTTCCACGGCGTCGAGGAATTTCTCGGGGTCGGTGATCGAGCACTGGCGCAGGTCCCAGAAGGCGTAGCGCCACCAGCGCACCGCCAGGTAGCGCTCGATCAGCGCGTCGGGGAAGCGCATCTTCACCACCCGGGCCGGGCTGCCGGCCACGATCGCGTAGGGCGGCACGTCCTTGGTCACCACCGCCATGGCGCCGATGATCGCCCCGTCGCCGATGGTGATGTCGGGCATCAGGAAGGCGCCGTGGCCGATATAGACGTCGTTGCCGATGCGCACGCGCTTGGGCCACAGGTAGGGCCCGCAGATCTCGTAATCCTCGGCGCGCGGATCGTGGTGGTCGAACACCGCCGAATGGTGCGTGTAGAACAGCGGCGAGGTCGAGCCGCAATGCACCGGGTGGCTGCCGCGCCCGACCTGCACGCTCTCGCCGATCGAGCAGTAGCGGGCGATGTCGGCGCCGAAATAGTAGCCGCTCACCGCGTACGAGAACGCCCCCATGGTGAGGCAGTAATCGATCCCCATCCACTTGATGCTGCACGGCGGCTCGAAGGTGCAATCCTCCGGCAGGCCGAACGGAGCCGGATGCAGCACCGAGATGCCGCGCCGCAGCATCTCCTGCTTCATGTCCTCGTTGACGGAGATCATGCGGCGTCCTCGTCGAGTGGGTTTTGCGCCCCGGCCGGATTCAGGTCCAGGACGTAGTAGTCGCGCATCAGGTCGTCGTATTCGGGCGCCTGGATCGGCACCGAAAGCTCTCCGCCGGGGGAGACGTCGATCGCCAGCAGCCGGTCGTTGAAGGCGCCCGGATCGTTGGCCAAGGCGTAGGGCAGGCCATGGCCGTTCGGGTAGGCGCGCAGCCGGTCGCCCTGGGCGCCGAGGTCGAAGGCCGCCACCGGCAGGCCGGTCCGCAGCCCGAGCGTCAGGGCGTACGAGTAGGTCTCCGGCCAGATCGCCGGCAGCAGGATCAGGTCGGCGGAAACCCGCCCGACGAGATCCAGCGCCTCGGCGTCGCCGGCATAGCGGCCGGTCTGGGTCACCGCGGCCCGCTCCAGGCCGCCCGTGAGCGCGGGATCGGTGTAGCCCACGATCGCGAAGCGCAGCGGCAGCTTCCGGTCCTGCGCGTCGGTCGCCAGCGCCTGGAGGAACAGGCCGCCCTTGGTGGCGCTGATCGCGCCGAGCACCGCGACCCGGCGCACGCGGCCCGGCCGGCGCAGGGCGGTGGAGCGCACGCTCCGGTCGTGCTCGACGTGCGGCCGCACCGTGATCGCCAGCTCCGGATACACCGCCCCGATCCGCCCCGCCGTGTCGGCCGACGGCGCGAACACCCGCGCCGCCCCGGCCAGGAACCGCCCGAACACGGCCCGGCGCTCCTCAGGATCGGGCTCCTCGTAGCCGTCCGCGTCCGAGGCCAGGCAGTCCCGGCACACAGGCACCGGCGCCAGCCCGCAATAGCGCCCGTCCGGCATCACCAGGTGGTTGCGGTGGCAGACCGGCGAGAAGTCGTGCAGCGTCCAGGCGTAGGGCCGCCCCGAGCCGGCGACCAGATCCATCAGGGCGCGCGCCGCGTTCCAGCGCAGGCCCGCCAGCGAGTGCACGTGGATCAAGAGCGGCGCCAGCTGCTCCACGAAGGCGGAGACCGCCTCGGCGTCGCGGGGCAGGTACAGGCTGTCCAGGTTCGGCAGGTACACGAACTCCCGGCTGCGGTACGAGACGTTGACCTGGATGTTGCGGGCCCGGTCGACCGAGAGCAGCACCACGGCCACGCCCTCGGCTTTGAGCCGGGCGATCATGTCGTCGATGTGCCGCTGGATGCCGCCACCCCAGCTGTGGGTCACGAACAGCACCGCCCGGCCGCGGAAGTGCCGGGCCAGCCGGTACAGGTCGAGCCGCGCCCGGCCGCGCCGGCCCGGATCGGCCTGGACGAACTGGCCGACCAGCGCCGGGTAGTCCGGGTGCTTGGCCAGCAAGGCCGCCTGGCCCTGGTCGTACTCGCCGCCCGGGTCGAGCCCGAACGAGATCTGCCCGGCATGGTAGACGTACACGTCCTCGGCGAGCAGGTTGGAGAACCCCGCCTTGCGGGCGCGCATGCACCAGTCGTTCTCCTCGCCGTAGCCCTTGCCGAAGGCGACCGCATCGAGGGTGCCGACGGCATCGAGCGCGGCGGCGGTCATATACATGCAGAAGCCGACCCCGGTGGGCACCTCGACCGAGCGGCCGCGGTTGAGCGCCTTGGCGGCCTGGTCGAGCTCGGGCCGGGGGATCTCCAGCGCCATGGCGTTGTTGGCGTTGAACTTCGGGTAGCTGCAGATCGTGGCGTTGCTGGACAGGGGCGTGACGCTGCCGACCGGCGGGCGGCCCTCCGTCTCGGCGGCCTCGGCGTGGGCGACCAGCCGGTCGAGCCAGTCGCCGAACACCTCGGCATCGGAGTTGAGCAGGACCACGGCGCGGCCCTGGCGCAGGGACAGGCCGCGGTTGACCGAGCGCACGAAGCCGAGGTTGTCTTGGTTCTCGACGAGGTGGAACAGGCCGCGGCCGGCGAGGTCCTTCAGGTCTGCGGTCAGCTGCGGGTCGGGGGACCGGTCGTTGACCGCGAGCAGGGTGAACGGGGTTTTTTGCGGGGCGGAGAGGCAGGCGTGGATGGCGCGCAGGGTCTCGCCGCGGCCCTTGTAGACCGGCATGATCACGACGACCCGGGCCTGGGCGAAGGTGAGCGCGCGGGGCAGGCCGTCCCAGTCCCGCGGCTCGGGCGCCTCCAAGGCCGGCCAAGTGCCGAGATCCTCCGGGCCGCCCATCAGCCCGGCGGCGCGGCCGGTGCGGACGTAGTGCAGGAATGGCGGTTCGCCCGGTGCGAACAGGTGGCCGTAGGTCTCCGCGTAGAAGGCGATCGAGAAGGCCTTGCTGGGGTCGCGGCCCTCGTGCTGGCCGTAGGCGACGAAATGGGCGAGTGGGCCGCCCGCCGCGCCGGCGACATCGGGATTGCGCTTCGCGTAGAACGCGGCGTCGAAGAAGGGCTCGATCAGCCGGGCCTGTTCCGCCAGGGCGTCCGCCTCGGAGGGCGCCGGGCCGTAATGCGGATCGAATGTTTCGGCCGCGATGTCGACGCCGTGCAGCAGCGCGGTGGCGAGGTGGTGGACGAGGGGCGCGATCCCGGTCTCCCGCACCCAGGGATGCGCGTCGAGATAGGCCTGGCCGTTGAAGTCGGCGCGCGGGTTGCGGCCGTCCCGCCAGCCGGCGTCGCAATAATCGCGGACCGCGTCGGCGTCCTCCGCCAGGCCGTAGCGCTGCCGGTAGAAGGCATGGTCGAAATGGAGCGCCGCCAGCCCGGCCTGCAGGTCCAGGGACGCCCTCCGGTCCAGGGACGCCGGCCGGTCCAGGGGCTTCCGGCTGACCGCGCCGAGCCAGAGCGTGTCCTCCACGGGCGGACGCGCCGGGCGCAGGCCGCAGACGCGCAGCAGCGCGTCGAGCGTCGACCGGCCCGGGCCGGGATCGCGCAGCTCCCGCCAGCCGCTTGTGGCGAAGTCGAGGTAGGGGCCGGCCTCCCCCACATCCGCGTAGGTCGCCCGGTACCAGGCCTCGTCCACGGCCGGGACGTTCAACCTGTCCGGGCCCGCGAACGGCTTTTTCCCCGCGAGCCGGGTCTCGGCCACGTACCGGAAGAACGGGTCGCCGATCACTGCCCGGCTGCCGGCGCGCGCCTGCACGAAGCCGGCTGGGTCGAAATCCTGGCGCGGGCTGCGCAGCGCACGCCAGCCGCCGGCCACGTAGGCCCGCATCAGCTCCGCGTCGGAGCCCTCCTCCGGCTCGTCCAGCCCTTGGCGAAAATAGGCGGCGTCGAAGTAGGGCGCGAGCGCCTCGGCCTGAAGCGCGAAAAGATCCTTGGGCTCGAGCCGGGCCGGGCCGCCGTGCAGGACGTAGTGCACCAGCGGGTTCTGGGTCGCGTAGGAGATGTTTCGGGTCAGGCAGTAGGCCAGGGTGTCGAAATGCGGCGACGGCTCGCGGCCCTCGCGCCAGCCGGACGCCATGTAGTGGCCGGCCGGATCGACGCCGGCGGCCTGCAGGTCGGGGTTGTTGGCGAGGTAGAACGCGCTGTCCACGAGGCGGCGGGCCAGGCGCTCGGCCTGCCCGGTGTCGGGCCTGGGCAGGGCGCCGCCTTTAGCGCGCTGCGCCGTCACCCAGTGCAGGAACGGGTTGATGCCGGCGGCGGCCAGATACGGCCGCGCGGCGAGGTAGTCGGCGGTCGAGAAGTCGGGCCGCGGATCCCGGCCCGCGCGCCAGCCGACCGTGAAGTAGTCGCGCGCTGGATCGACCGTGATGCCGTACCAGCTCGCGTAGAAGCCCGTATCGACATGCGGCTCCAGCGCCGCGACCAGGCGCGTCTCGAGGGTGTCGCCGGCTCCGGCCTCGGCGTCGGCCCAGCGGGCCTGCAGCGCGCCGGGCCGGCCCAGCGGGTCGCTGATCTGGCGCCAGCCGAGGCGCAGGACGCGCGCGGACTCCGTGACGCCGCGCGCGACCGGCCGGCCAAGGCGGCGCTTGAACCGCCCGAGGGTCGGGGGCAAACCGAGGCGCATCTCAGGGCTCTGCGGGGGTATGGTCGCCGCGCGCCGTCACGAGGCGCGGCATCCGTCGGCCGCCTTCGGGGTCGACGCGGTCGAGGCGCTGGTCTCGGATCGGATCATGGTCGGCAGCGTCGGGGGCGTGCGAGGCGCGGAGGCGGGCCTCGCATTCTTCGCCCGTCGAACTAACGGAACCGGCCGAGTCCGTAAACCATGGGCCGGCCCGTCCTCGGCCTGCGCGGCCGCGTGATCCGGCCTGGCCGCTTGTCGGGGACCGGGGTCCGCGATATCGAAGCGGCCCTTGATCCAACGCGCTCGCTGATGCCGTACCGGTCTCCACGTCGGCGGCGCGCGCTCTCTCGAGACCGGATCGACGCCATGCGCCGCCTCGCCGGCTTTCCAGTCCGGCCCCCCCGCTCGATCGATGCCGACCCGCGGGGCCCTCGACGCCGGGCAGACCGTCGCAGTGGAGCGGGCGTGCGCGGCCGGAGCCCGGCCCGTGCCTGATCCAGGACTGGACCGCCTCGCGCTCGGCATCACCCTGTTCCGGCCGAGCCGGGACCAGGTGGACCGGGTGCTGGCGCACGCCGCGTCGGGATCCACCCGGGTGATCGCCTTCGACGATGGCGGCCTGGCGGATGCGGACGCGGAGCGCCTGGCCCGGGCCGGCGTCGCCGTGCTGTCGGCGGGGCGCAATGTCGGTATCGCCGAGGCGCTCAACCGGATCGCCGCATCGGCCCGGGCGGGCGGCGCCGAGGCCCTGCTGCTGCTCGACCAGGATGCCGAGCCGCCCGCCGGGCTGGCCGCGGCGCTGCTCGCCGCCCGCGACCGGCTCCGGGAGGCCGCGATTC
>NZ_VRVA01000055.1:0-36850 GCF_008039945.1 Methylobacterium sp. WL64 | reverse complement strand
TGTTCGCGCTCGCCTTCAACCTGCTGCTCGGCTACGGCGGCCTGCTCTCGTTCGGTCACGCCGCCTATTTCGGCATGGCGAGCTATCTCTGCGCCTACACGGCCAAGAGCCTCGGTTTCACGCCGGAATTGGCGATCCTGTCGGGCACCGCCACCGCGGCCCTGCTCGGGCTGGTCTTCGGCTCGCTGGCGATCCGCCGGCAGGGCATCTACTTCTCGATGATCACACTGGCGCTCGCCCAGATGGCGTTCTTCTTCTCGCTGCAGGCGAAGTTCACCGGCGGCGAGGACGGGATCCAGGCGGTGCCGCGCGGCAACCTTTTCGGGGTGTTCAGCCTCGCCGACGACCGGGCGATGTATGCCGTCGTCTGCGTGGTCTTCATGGCCGGGATGCTGCTGATCTACCGGATCATCCACTCGCCGTTCGGGCAGGTGCTCAAGGCGATCCGGGACAACGAGCCCCGGGCGATCTCGCTGGGCTACCGCGCCAACCAGTACAAGCTCGCGGTCTTCGTGCTCTCGGCGACGCTCGCGGGGCTTGCGGGCTCGACCAAGGCGATCGTGTTCCAGCTCGCCTCGCTCACCGACGTCCACTGGTCGATGTCCGGCGAGGTGGTGCTGATGACGCTGGTGGGCGGCATGGGCACGGTGTTCGGGCCGATCGTGGGCGCGCTGGTGATCGTCACGATGGAAACGTATCTGGCGCAGTTCGGCGCCTGGGTGACGATCATTCAGGGCTGCGTCTTCGTGCTCTGCGTGCTGCTGTTCCGCGAGGGCATCGTCGGCCTGATCGCCCGGATCATCCGCAAGCCGCTGTGAGACGCGGCGGGTGCCGGTTCGTTGACGGATCATTAACCACACCCCCTCAACCTGCAGTTCCCAGGCTGACAGGTTTGACCATGACGAAGACCCAGCCGCTGAGCATCGACGATCCGGCGGCGGATTGCCCGATCCCGCCGGAAACCGTCGGACAATTGATCAAGGCCGACGCCGACACCGCGACGTACATCCTCGACGGCATCCCCGAGGCGACCCGAGCACGCCTCGCGGTCTGGCTGTATGGCCGCAGCCATACCCACGAGATCGGCGTGCGCGTCGCGGCGACCTGCGACGGCGCCACGCTGCGACGGGCCGCCGGCGTCGTCGGTACCGCCCTCTACGACGCGTCGCGCCGCCCCTACAAGGCGCCGAGCCACGGCGCCCGGCCTGCGGGCAGCCGCATCTCGTTGGGCGGATCGAGCCGCCGCGCCTGAGCGCCGCGGCGTCGCGACACGATCCCTGTCATCCGGTCCGCTAGGAGCGCCGCCGCCCAGCCGCTATCGTGCGCGTCGATGTCCACCCTTGCGCCCGTCATCCGCCGTCTCGACCCGATCCTCGTCGACCGCATCGCGGCAGGCGAGGTGGTCGAGCGCCCCGCCTCGGCCGTGAAGGAGCTGGTTGAGAACGCCATCGATGCCGGCGCCCGTACCATCGACGTGGTGGTGGAGAACGGCGGTCGCCGGCTGATCCGGGTGATCGACGACGGCCGCGGCATGGGCCCGGACGACCTCGCATTGTGCGTCGAACGCCACGCGACCTCGAAGCTGCCCGGCGGCGATCTCTCGGCCATCGACACGCTGGGATTCCGCGGCGAAGCGCTGCCCTCGATCGGTGCCGTGTCGCGGCTCGCGATCACGACCCGTCCCGAGGGCGCCGATGCCGGGGCGAGCCTCACCGTCGAGGCCGGCCTTAAGGGTCCGGTCCGTCCGGCCCCGGCCCAGCGCGGCACTCGGATCGAGGTGACCGAGCTGTTCGCAGCGACGCCCGCGCGGCTGAAGTTCCTGAAATCCGACCGGGCCGAGAACGCCGCCATCGCGGGGACCCTGCGTCGGCTCGCCGTGGCCCAGCCCGGCATCCGCTTCACGCTGCGCGCCGATGCCGGGCAGCCGCTGCTGCTGCCGTCCGAGACCGGACCCGAGGGCGAGCTCCGCCGCTTAACAGCGGTGCTGGGCGCGGATTTCGCCGCCAACGCGCTGCCGGTATCGCTCGCCCGGGAAGGATTCGCGGTCACCGGCCATGTCGGCCTGCCGACCTATCACCGCGGGGCGGCCGGCTACATCCACCTCGTGGTCAACGGCCGCCCCGTGCGCGACCGGCTGCTGCTCGGCGCGGTGCGGGGCGCCTATGCCGACACGCTGGCCTCAGACCGGCATCCGGTGCTCGGGCTCGCCATCGCGTGCGATCCCAACTTGGTCGACGTCAACGTCCACCCGGCCAAGACCGAGGTGCGGTTCCGCGAGCCCGGTCTCGTGCGGGCGCTCGTGGTCAGCGCGATCCACGACGCCCTGCGCCGGGGCGGCGCCCGCTCGGCCACCACCGGGGCCAGCCGGACCCTCGACGCCCTGCGTCCGGCCGGCCCCGCGCTGGCGACCCATACCGGCGCCGCCGTGCCGAGCCTGTTCCGGTCCGCCCGCCCGAGCTTCTTCCCGGCGAACACGCCCTCCGTGGCGGCGCCGTCGGGCTACAGCCGAGCCCAAGCCTGGCGGCCGGACAGCTGGCAACCGGCAACCGAGCCGGACGACCGCGAGCCGGTGCCCGTCTTCGGCGACGCGCAAGGGTTCGGCGAGGCTCCGCAGGCGCCGCTCGCGCACTCGCCCGAGGCGGATCTCGCGGCCCCGCCCCAGGCGGATGTCCGGCCGGTGGTCGAGGCGGCCGAGGCCGTCGATCACCCGCTCGGCGCTGCCCGCGCCCAGATTCACGAGACCTACATCCTCGCCCAGACCCGGGACGGCCTGGTGATCGTCGATCAACACGCCGCCCACGAGCGTCTGGTCTATGAGCGCATGAAGGCGGAGCGGGCCCGGGGTGGTATCGCCCGCCAGGGCCTGCTGATCCCCGACGTGGTCGAGATGAGCCCGGACGCCGCCGAGCGCTTGGTCGCCGCGGCTTCGGACCTCGACCGGCTCGGCCTGTCGATCGAGGCGTTCGGTACCGGTGCGGTGCTGGTGCGCGAAGTGCCGGCCGCGCTGATCGGCGCGTCCGTGCGCGATCTCGTGACCGACATCCTCGACGCGCTGGAGGCCAGCGGAGAGGAGGAGGGCGGCGCCCCCGCCACCGAGGGTGGCCCGCTCGGCCGGCGCCTGGACGCGATCCTGTCGCGCATGAGCTGCCACGGCTCGGTCCGCGCCGGCCGCCGCCTGCGTCCGGAGGAGATGAACGCGCTCCTGCGCGAGATGGAGGCGACGCCGAATTCCGGGCAGTGCAACCACGGCCGCCCGACCTCGATCGAGTTGAAGCTCTCCGACATCGAGCGGCTGTTCGGCCGCCGGTAAGTTCCCGCAAACAGGCATCCATCGGAGCCCGCGACCATGGATTTCACCATCTCCCGCCGCGTCGAGGAATACCGCGCGCGGATCGCGGCCTTCGTGGACGCGCATATTGTTCCGCTGGAATCGGACCCGGAGGCCTATGACGGGCACGGCAATATCAGCCTCGCCGAGCTGGCGCGGCTGCGCGGACTCGCGAAGGCCGAGGGGCTGTGGTGCCTGCAGCTCAAGCCCGAGACCGGTGGAGCCGGCCTCGACAAGGTCGGCATGGCAGTCTGCTACGAGGCGATGAACCGCTCGATCTTCGGACCGGTCGTGTTCAACTCGGCCGCCCCCGACGACGGCAACATGATGGTGCTGGAGAAGGTCGCGACCCCGGACCAGAAGGCCCGCTGGCTCGACCCGATCGTGCGCGGCGAGGTCCGCTCGGCCTTCGCGATGACCGAGCCGCATCCCGGCGGTGGCTCCGATCCCGGCATGATCCAGACCCGGGCCGAGCGGCGGGGCGACACCTACGTGGTCACCGGCCGCAAATGGTACATCACCGGAGCGGAGGAGGCCGCGCATTTCATCCTGATGGCGCGTACATCCGACGATGCGCGCCAGGGGCTGACCGCCTTCCTGTTCCACAAGGATCAGCCCGGCTGGGAGATCCTGCGCCGGATCCCGATCATGGGCCCGGAGGAGCACGGCGGCCACTGCGAATTGCTGTTCGACGGGCTGGAGATCCCCGCCGGGAACGTCCTGATGAACGAGGGCGACGGGCTGAAGCTGACGCAGATCCGCCTCGGCCCGGCGCGTCTGACCCACTGCATGCGCTGGCTCGGCCTGTCGAAGCGCTGCGTCGAGATCGCCCGGGCCTATGCGGGGGAGCGCCACGGCTTCGGCATCCGTCTTGCCGACCGCGAAAGCATCCAGTTGATGCTGGGCGACCTCGCCATGCGGATCGAGATCGGCCGCCTGCTGGTGATGAAGGCCGCCTGGGCGCTCGACCAGGGCAGCTTTGCCCGCAAGGAGGTCTCGATGGCCAAGGTCCACGTCGCCAACCTGGTGCACGCGGCAGCCGACATCGCCATCCAGATCAACGGTGCCCGGGGCTACTCCACCGATACGCCGCTCGAATGGATCTACCGCTACGCACGCCAAGCCCGGCTGGTGGACGGTGCCGACGAAGTCCACAAGATGGTGCTCAACCGCAACCTCGAAGCCGAGGGTGATTCTTTTTGGACCTGGGGTGTGGAGGGGTGACGGCTGTTCTTCCACCTCGGCAGGGTGGAGGTCCAACCCACCGTCCGCACTCGTGATGTGCGGCGAAGCCGCCTTGATGGAGGCTCCGGGGATCGCGCAGCGGAATGCCGGGCTACTTTGAGGCGCCCTGACACGGGCGCCTCCGGATGAGGGCGCCGGTGAGTGGACCGTTTGTCTGCTCATTCGCCGGTGAAGACTAGAATTCGGTAGCGGGAACGCCGGGATCGGCGTTCAGCCGACGAGAGGAAAGGTCCGCGAGACATGACAGATGTCGTGATCACCGGCGCGGTGCGCACCGCGATCGGCACTTTCGGGGGCTCGCTCTCGGCGATCCCGCCGGCCGAGCTGGCAGCGCAATGCATCGCGGAAGCGCTGAAGCGGTCCGGGACCGCGCCGGAGGCGGTGGGCCACGTGGTGATCGGCAACGTCATCCCGACTGAGCCGCGCGACGCCTACATCGCCCGGGTCGCCGCGATCGAGGGCGGGATCCCCGAGGCCGTGCCGGCGCTCACGGTCAACCGCCTGTGCGGCAGCGGGCTGCAGGCGATCGTCTCGGCCGCGCAGGCGATCATGCTGGGCGACGCCGAGGTGGCGGTCGCCGGGGGCGCCGAGAGCATGAGCCGGTCGCCGCATCTCCTGAAGACCGGGCGGTTCGGCCAGCGCATGGGCGACGCGACCCTGGTCGACTACATGGTCGGCGTGCTGAACGACCCGTTCGGCAACGGCCATATGGGCGTCACCGCCGAGAACGTGGCCGCGCGCTACGGCATCTCCCGGGGCATGCAGGACGCGTTCGCGGCCGAGAGCCAGGCCCGGGCCGCCCATGCGATCGGCGAGGGCCGATTCCGTGAGCAGATCCTGGCCGTCGCGGTCCAGCGCAAGCGCGAGACGGTGGCGTTCGAGACCGACGAGCACCCGAAGGCCACCAGCGTCGAGGATCTCGCCAAGCTTCGTCCGGCCTTCTCCAAGACCGGCAGCGTCACCGCCGGCAACGCCTCCGGCCTCAATGACGGCGCCGCGATCGTCGTGCTGGCGAGTGCCGCCGCGGCCGAGCGTGATGGGTCCAAGCCTCTCGCCCGGATCGTCGGGTACGCCCATGCCGGGGTCGATCCGTCCGAGATGGGCATGGGTCCGGTGCCGGCCGTTGAGCGCCTGCTGGCGCGCACCGGATTGCGCGCTGCCGACTTCGACGTGATCGAATCGAACGAGGCTTTCGCGGCCCAGGCCTGCGCGGTCTCCCGCGCCCTGGATCTCGACCCCGCCAAGGTCAACGCGAACGGTGGCGCCATCGCGCTCGGCCATCCGCTCGGCGCCACGGGGGCGATCGTCACCGTCAAGGCGCTCTACGAACTCGCCCGGGTGAACGGCCGCTACGGCCTCGTCACCGTGTGCATCGGCGGCGGACAGGGCATCGCCATGGCCATCGAGCGGTTGCACTGAGATGGCCGGCCTGTTCGATCTCACCGGCCGGCACGTGCTGGTCACCGGGGCCTCCAGCGGCCTCGGCCGCCACTTCGCCGGCACGCTGGCTAAAGCCGGCGCCCGCCTGTCGCTCTGCGCCCGCCGGGCCGACGCGCTGGCCGAGACCGTCGCCCGGGTCGAAGGGGAGGGCGGCGAGGCGCAGGCAATCGTGATGGACGTCACCGACGCCGCGAGCGTCGAGCGGGCACTCGATGCCGCCGAGGCGCGGTTCGGGCCCGTGGCGGTGCTCGTCAACAATGCCGGCGTCACCGCAACGAAGCCGGCCCTCGAGCTGGACGAGGCCGATTGGGACTTCGTCCTCGACACCAACCTGAAGGGCGTCTGGCTCGTCGCGCAGGCGACCGGGCGGCGCATGGTCCGGCATGGTTCCGGCGGCAGCATCGTCAACATCGCGTCGATCCTCGGCCTGCGGGTCGCCGGTGGGCTGGCGCCCTACGCCGCCTCCAAGGCCGGGGTCGTCCAGCTCACCAAGAGCCTCGCGCTGGAATGGGCCCGCCACGGGATCCGGGTGAATGCCCTCGCCCCCGGCTACATCGCCACCGATTTGAACGATGCGTTCTTCGAATCCGAACCCGGCAAGGCGCTGATCAAGCGCGTCCCGCAGCGCCGGCTGGGTGAGGCATCCGAACTCGATGGGCCGCTGCTGTTGCTCGCCTCCGGGGCGGGCTCGTACATGACCGGCAGCGTCGTCGCGGTCGATGGCGGCCACCTCGTCTCGGGGCTTTAGCGGATGGAACAGGCGCAGCTGCGCGACTGGATCGCCTCGCATCTCGGCTGTCCGGATCTCGCCATCGAGGCGGTCCAACCCCTCGGCGGCGGCTCGATCCAGGAGAACCGGCTGGTCCGCTGCCGGATCGGCGACACCGTTCGGGGCTTCGTGCTGCGCATGGACGCCGCCGCGACCATCGCGTCGAGCCGTTCCCGGGCTGAGGAGTTCCACATCCTGGACGCGGTCTGGAAAGCCGGCGTCCGGGTGCCGGAGCCGGTCGCCTTCTGCGCCGATCCCGCAATCGTCGGAGCGCCCTTCGCGCTGATGGGCCTCGTCGAGGGCGTGGGCCTGGGGCCGCGCATCGCCAAGGACCTGAGCCTCGGCGGCGACCGGGAGATCCTGGCCGAGACCCTTGGCCGCGAACTCGCCCGGATCCACGCCGCGCTCGACCCGCGCGAGGTGCCGGCTGCACTCGCCTTCCTCGGGGCGCCCGAGCCGCAGCCGGCATTGGCTGAGATCGCCCGCCTGCGTGCCAGCCTCGACGGGATTGGCGCCAAGCGCCCGGCGATCGAGTGGGGTCTGCGCTGGGGCGAGGTGCGGGCCCCGGCTTGTCCAGCGCCGTCCCTGGTGCATCGCGACTTCCGCACCGGCAACTACATGGTGGATGCGTCGGGCCTGACCGCGATCCTCGACTGGGAGTTCGCCGGCTGGGGCGATCCAGCGCAGGATCTCGGCTGGTTCTGCGCAACCTGTTGGCGGTTCGGCCGAACGGATCTGGAGGCCGGCGGCATCGGCTCCCGGGCGTCGTTCTACCGGGGTTACACGCAGGAGAGCGGCCGGACCATCGATCCGGACAGCGTCGCCTATTGGGAGGTGATGGCGCATCTGCGCTGGGCGGTGATCGCCCTGGAACAGGGTGCCCGCCACGTCTCGGGCCGGGAATTCTCATTGGAACTGGCGCTCACCGGCCGGATGGTGCCCGAGCTGGAACGCACGATTTTGCGGGCGACCGCCCCGGAGAACTGGAGCTGAGCATGCAGGACGAACCCTCCGGCGCCGCTCTCCTCGACGCCGCCCGCCGGGCGCTGACCGAGGAGGTCGCCCCGGGCCTCACCGGCCGCCCCCGCTACGTCGCCCTGATGGTCGCCAACGCGATCGGAATCGCTGCCCGGGAGATCGCCCAGGCCGACCGGCTCCGCGAGACCGGCGCTCGACTGCTGGGCGGCGCCGGCCATGACGCCCTGGACGACCTGATCGGTACAATTCGAGCCGGCGCGCGCGATGCCGACCCGGAACTGCACACCCGCCTCAGCGCCGCTACGGAGGCCGCCGCCGACATCTGGAAGCCGTCGAAGCCCGCGGCGTGACGCTCATATCCGGAGACATCCAGCCCAGCGCCTCACCCTGAGACGCCGCCGCGAAGCGGGGCCCTCGAAGAAGGAAGCCTCCAGCGATCGTTCGACGAACTGGAGGATTCCTTCGAGGCAGCTGCGCAGCACCTCGGGTTGAGGTGGCCGCTGGGGTACCCGGCTTCAGACAGGATCCGACAGCTCCCGAGCCTGCTCGCGCAAGATGAACTTCTGGATCTTGCCGGTCGAAGTCTTCGGCAGGGGGCCGAACACCACCGTCCTGGGCACCTTGAACCGGGCCATCCGCTCCCGGCAGAAATCGATCAGCTCGCGGTCGGTGGGAGCCGCCGCGCCGGGCTTCATCTCCAGGAAGGCGCAGGGACTCTCGCCCCAGGTTTCATCCGGGCGTGCCACCACGGCCGCCAGCATCACGGCGGGATGGCGCATCAGCACTTCCTCGACCTCGAGACTGGAGATGTTCTCGCCGCCCGAGATGATGATGTCCTTGGCCCGGTCCTTGATCTCCACGGAGCCGTCTGAGTGCCAGACCGCGAGGTCGCCGGTGCGGTACCAGCCTCCGGCCAGCGCCCGCGCGGTGGCCTCGGGGTTGCCGAGATAGCCCTTCATCACAGTGTTGCCGCGCAGGCAGATCTCGCCGACCGTGGTGCCGTCCTGCGGCACCGGCCGGTCGGTGGCGGCATCGAACACGACGACACCCTCCAGGGTCGCCAGCGCGACGCCCTTGCGCGCCATCCGGGCGTAGCGGTCCTGCTCCGGGAGGTCGGCCCAGTCGGGCTGTTCCAGGCAGACGGTGGCGGGGCCGTAACTCTCGGTGGCGCCGTAGAGGTGCGTCACTTGGAAGCCGAGTTCCTCCATGGTGCGGATGATGGTCGAGGATGGCGCGGCCCCGCCCACCGCGCAGCGCACCCGATGCCGGAAGGGCACGCGGGCCGAAGCCGGCGCGTGGGCGATCATCGAGAGCACGATCGGCGCGCCGCACAAATGCGTCACACGGTGCTGGGCGATCAGCGAAAAAATCGCCACCGGCTCGACCTTGCGCAGGCAGATCTGCGTCGCACAGGCCGCCACGCTCGCCCAGGGGTACGACCAGCCGCTGCAATGGAACATCGGCAGGGTCCAGAGATAGGCGCTCTCGGTGGTGAGGCCGAACGTGACCGCATTGCCGAGCGCCTGCAGGTAGGCGCCGCGATGGCTGTAGACCGCGCCCTTCGGATCGCCGGTGGTGCCCGACGTATAGAGCAGGCAGAGCGATTGCCACTCGTCGGCCGGCCCGGGCCAGGCATAGTCCGGGTCGCCCTCGGCGAGCAGGGTCTCGTACGGGACCGCGCCGGCGATGCCGGTGGCGCCGATCTCCACGACCAGGAGCGGCTTCGCGCGGTCGGCGAGCGCCCGGGCGGCCAGCGCACCGAACTCAGCCTCCACGATCAGCACCCGGGCGCCGCCATGGTCGAGGGAGAACGCGATCGTCGCCGGATCGAGGCGGGTGTTGAGCGGGTTCAGCACCGCGCCCAGCATCGGCACGGCGAAATGCGCCTCGATCATCTCGGGCACGTTGGGCGCCAGGATCGCCACCGTGTCGAGGTGCCCGATCCCGCGCCCGGCCAGGCCGGAGGCGAGGCGGCGGCACCGCGCGTACAGCTCGCCGTAGGTCAGACGGCGATCCCCATCGATCACCGCGACCCGCGCCCCGACGGAGGCGGCGGCCCGGGCCAGCAGGCTGGCCGGCGTGAGCGGGACGTAGTTCGCCGGGCTCCGGTCGAGCCCGGTCTCGAACGGATGAGAATCGGAGTCCCGGGCGCCCGCTTGGGGCGGAACTGTCTCCGTCATCGGTGGGCCTTCTGATCGGGCGGCTGGCGTGGCGTGCGCAGGCAGAGAGATGACGTCGCGTCCCTCCGGACTGTCAATCGGGGCGCTGGTTACAGCCGGTGCCGGTCATCATGGGCCGCACGGGCGCGGAGTACCCGGCGGGGCGGTCCGAGGTCTGTCACGCCGCTGCGGTTGACGGCGGCCCCGCCCTGACGGATGCCGGACCCGGTGCCTGACCGGGCGGTCATGGCAGTCGACGGGGGGAGGAGCTCGTGAAGGACGACAATCTGCCGATGGTTCGGCCGCCACAGGCCGGGCGCGAGATGGCCGAGGGCAGTCTTGCGCGGGTTCGCGAGGCCTACGAACAGTTCGCCGAGGCCGGCGAGATGGCGCTGAACGCCTTCGAAACCTCGATGGCCCAGACGTTCGAGGGCTGGCGCTCGGTCATGGGCTCGAGCCGGGAGACCGCGCACCAGCTCTCCGACAGCAACATCGCAGGCACGCGCAGGATGCGCGAGCAATGGGAGGCTGCCGGCGCGCGCCTCTACAATGCATTCGAGGACAATGCCGGCCACTCCATGGCGGCGATGCGAGAGATCGGGCACCGCATGCTGGTCGCCTCGGACACCAACGTCCGCGCCTCACTGGATTTCGCCGAGCGCCTCGCGAAGGCGGCCGACGCCCGCGAGATGGCGGCGCTGCACGTGACGTTCATGCAGGAGCAGTCGCGTCGCCTCACCGACCAGATGGTCGACCTGCACCAGACTACGACCCGCCTGGCGCGTGAGGCCGCATCCCGCACGGATACCCCGTGACCTCCTCCGCCGCCGAGAGGCCTGAAGCGGGCGCGCCCGAGGCGATGCCGCGCCTCGACGACCTCAGCCGCGCCGACGTTCCGTTCCGGACCGGTCATTTCGCCGCCTACGCGCCGCATGACTTCCACCGGATCGCGTATGTCGAATGGGGCGACCCGGACAGCCCGCACGTGGTCGTGTGCGTCCACGGCCTGAGCCGGCAGGGCCGGGATTTCGACCCCCTCGGCTACATGCTGGCGAAGATGGGCTACCGGGTGGTCTGTCCCGATTTGCCCGGGCGTGGGTTGAGCGGCTGGCTCAAGGATCCGGAACTCTACGGCCTGCCCCAATACGCCGCCGACATGGCGGCGCTGATCGGTCACCTGCGGATCACGGGCAAGATCGACTGGGTCGGCACGTCGCTCGGCGGCCTCACCGGGATGGTGCTGGCGGCCTCCGCCAACACCCCGATACGCCGGATGGTGATCAACGATATCGGGCCGTTCCTGCCCTGGGCGCCGATCCGCCATATCGGCTCACGGCTGCGCGATGCTCCGCGGCTTCACCACAACTTGGCCTCGGGCGAGTCGCGGCTTCGGACCGTCCTGGCAGCCTTCGGCCCGCTCACGGACGAACAGTGGCGGCATATCGCCAAGCACAGCTTCTTCCCCGAGCCCAACGGCGGCTGGCGCCCGCATTACGATCCCGGCATCGGTGACGCCTTCCGGCCGGGCCGGGTCTACAGCGTCAGCATGTGGCGCGACTGGGACGCGATCACCTGCCCGGTCCTGCTGCTGCGCGGCGAGCGCTCGGAGCTGCTCCTCGCCTCGACCGCGGACGAGATGACCCGGCGTGGCCCGGCCACCGAGCGCATCGATATCCCGGATTGCGGCCACGCCCCGGCCTTGCTCGACGCGGAACAACTTCGCATCGTCACCGACTGGCTCGGCCCGGCCGCGTGATCGCCAAGGATCCGCTCCGAGCGCATCGGCGCCGATCCGCATCCCGTCAGTTTAGGCAAAACCGAATCACTTGCGCAGTAGGCAATCGTGCAAAGGCGACCGGTTGCGAGAAGTCCCCGTCTGCGTAGTCGGTGTCGTCAGAATTGATGGGCCGTCGCACTCTGTGTCGATCGCCTTGAAGTCATTGAGAAACCGAGGCGGCTATGCTCACACTGCATGGTCGCGCAAGCGTGACCATTCGTTGCACACTCGGCTGCACTGTGGCATCAACATGCGGCTCGGCTGGACCTTGGCCGCTCAATGTTGCACCTGTGGGTTGTGAGCGGCGGCTAAGTTCCGCACGACCACACGCCTGCCGCAACCTGAAGAAGTTCGGACTCTCCACCATGTCCAACCCAACCCCCAAGCCGAAACAGACCACGGCCATCGATCACGGGGTCGGCAGCCGCATCGCGTTCCTGCGCGCGGCCAACGGGCTGAGCCAATCCGCACTGGCGAGCGCGCTGGGCGTCAGCTTCCAGCAGGTCCAGAAGTACGAGACCGGCAAGAACCGCGTCGGCGCGGGGCGCCTTCAGGCGATTGCCGAGCGCCTCGGCGTCCCGGTCTCGAGCTTCTTCGAACCCGAGCCGGAGGCCGCCTCCGAGAACGGCCCGACGCTGCTCCGGATCGCCGGTGCCGTGGAACTGCTCCGCGCCTACAACCAGATCGGCGACGATCAGATGCGCCGGGACGTCATTGCGCTCGTGAAGTCCGCGGCCCGGATCGGCCATGGTCCCGCTGCCGCGGACAGCGCCCCGCAGCGGATTGTCACCAACGGCGCCGCCGCACCGTCGGCCTGATAGCCTGACCGACATCGGCTGACCGGCCCCGGCCGTTCGCACACGTCGTCTCGCGAAGTTGTTTCTGGAGGCGACGGCGATGTCTGCTTTGGACCTGACGAACCTCTACGCCGATCTCGACCTTGCGGCCTCTGAGGAAGTCGTCACCGTTCGGTAGTCGGCGCTGGGGCTGCGCTGAGCACATCGTTTCGACGGGACAGGCGAGCCCGCCTAGATTCGAAGACGACCAGCCCCATGCCGAAGGGGTTGCGATGCTTGCGAGAGATCTCCCGCGTTGCGCTTGGCCGACGAGCCGGAGTCGGCGAACCGTGTGAACTCGCGAACCGTCCTGATCGAGCCCCGTCGTCGGCACCGCGTCGAACGGGCTGATCCGCCGGCGATCGGGCTCGCGATACATTTCAGGCCCGAACGCGGGGCGGACGTTCGCGACCGACGCGCCGTCAGCCGGCGAAGCGCGCCACCGATACTGCCGTGTCGCCGTAGACCCGCCGCTCCAGCGCGGTGAAGTTCTCGGGCCAGTCCAGTTGAACGCCCTCCGCCTCCTCCACCACGGCCAGGGCGCCCGGCGACAGCCAGGCCCCGCCGGCCGCGCTCGCCAGCGCCTGGGGCGCAAGCCCACGATTGTACGGTGGATCGCAGAAGACCAGCGAGAACGGAGCCGTGGTCCCGGCCGGACCGAGGCGCGTCGCGTCGCGCCGGAACAGCCGAGTCACGCCCTCGGCGCCGAACGCCTCGATGTTCGACCGGATCACCGCCCGGGCCTCGGCCCCCTCATCGACCAGCAGGGCGTAGGCCGCGCCGCGCGACAGCGCTTCGAAGCCTAGCGCTCCAGTGCCGGCGAACAGGTCCAGCACCCGCGCCCCGGCGACGACCTCGTCGTAGGCGTGGGTCAGCACGTTGAACAGCGATTCCCGGAGCCGGTCGGAGGTCGGCCGGATCGCGTCGGAGCGCGGGGTCGCGAGCTTGCGGCCGCGCCACGCGCCGCCGACGATCCTCATCGGCCTCCGCGCGGCGGACGACCGCCACCGCCGCCACCACCGCCGCCGGGCTTGCCGCCGCCCTTGAAGCCGCCCGGACGCCCGCCCGGCTTGCCGCCCGGGCCCTTGCCGGCAAACCCGCCAGCACTCTTGCCCCCGAAACCGCCAGAGCTTTTCCCGGCGAAGCCCCCGCTCTTCCCCGCGAACCCGCCAGGCTTGCCGCCAAATCCACCGGGCTTGCTGCCGGGTCGCGCGCCCGCCGGCTTCGGTCCGCCGAAGGCCGGCTTGCCCCCAGGGCCGGAGCGCTCGCTCCGGAAACCGCCATTGCCGCGGGGCGGGCCGTCTGCAGTCGAACCTCCGAACGGCCGATCCCGGCGTTCGGGCGGCCTGCCGTCACGGCGATCGTCCCGTCGCGTGTCGTCCCGTCGCGCGTCGTCCCGTCGGCCAGGCGCGCCCCGGGGGGCGTCGCGTGGCCCGGAACGGTCACCGAACCCCGGCCGATCGCTCGCACCTCTGTCAGTCCGCGGAGCCGGCCCGCGATTGCCCCAGCTCTCGCGATCCGAGCGGCCGGGCGCGCCCCGCTGTGCGCCATCGGGGGCGCCGCGATCGGCGTAGCGACGCCGGGGCTGCTCCTCCGGCGCCGGCGCAACCGGGCTCGCCGACAGGCGCTCGACCACGACGCGACGATCACCGGTGCGAATCGAGCCGACCCGCTCGTGACCGCGCTCGGCCGCGGCTGCCTGGGACGCGCGGGGATCCTCGCCCCGTCGCGGTACGCGGGCCGCCCGCGGCTTGCCGGATTCCTCATCCGACCGCCACGCGGAGCGGCGCGGACCGGAGCCAGCCCCACCGGTCGAGACCCGGGGCGCCGGCGCGGGACGCGCGGCATTGCGGGTGTTCGAGGGCGCCGGTGCGCGCTCGGCCTTCTTGGGGCTGCCGAAGGCGCCGATCGGCTCGCGCACGGGGCTCTCGAAATCGACCCCGGCCTGTTCGGCCAGCGCCTTGCCGAGCTGGTCCTTCAGCACGCGCATGCGCACCTCCTCGACCAAGCCGACTTCGAGGTCGCCGAGCTGGAACGGCCCGAACGACAGGCGAATCAGCCGGTTCACCGAAAGGCCGAGATGCTCGAGGATGCGTTTGACCTCGCGGTTCTTGCCCTCGCGCAAGCCTAGCGTGAGCCAGAGGTTGTCGCCCTGGACGCGATCGAGGGTCGCCTCGATCGGGCCGTACTCCATCCCGTCGATGGTCACGCCCTTCGCCAGCTTGTCGAGCTGGGCCTGGTCGGTGTCGCCGTGGGCGCGGACGCGGTAGCGGCGCAGCCAGCCGGTATCGGGATGGGCGATCACCTTCGCGAGACCGCCGTCGTTGGTGAGAAGCAGCAGGCCTTCGGTGTTGATGTCGAGCCGGCCGACCGCGACCAACCGTGGCAGATCTTCGGGCAGGACTTCGAACACCGTCTGGCGACCTTCCGGGTCCCGGGCCGTGGTCACGAGGCCGCGCGGCTTGTGGAAGATCCACAGGCGGCTGCGCTCGCGCGCCGGCATGCGCTCGCCGTCGATCAGGATCGTATCGTCGTCGGAGACGTTTCGCGCCGGGGAGGTCAGGGTCTCGCCGTTGACGCTCACGCGGCCGGCCAGGATCATCGCCTCCGCGTCGCGGCGGGAGGCGATGCCCGCCCGCGCCATCGCCTTGGCGATGCGTTCGCCCGGAGGGGTCGGCGCCTCGGCCTCCGGTTCCGCGGCCTCGGCGGCGTCCTCGGCAACGGGCTCGGCAGCGACCGGCTGCTGAGGCGGCCGCGGCTCGCTCTGCGAAGACTTACCCTTCGGCTTCGTCTCGGATTCGCTGCCCGCGTCGGTTGCGGGCGTCCAGCGCTCGGTCCGCGTGGTGTCGGTGTCCGGCTGGGCAGAAGCCCCCGGACCGTCGTCTTTCGGCAAGTCACTCATGAGCCGGCCATATCAGAGCCGGCCCGGACAGGCGAGACGGGTTGAGCATCCACGGATGCACAACCCGACAACGCGCAGCCCGCGAACGCAAAAGGGGCGGCCCGGCCGGACCGCCCCGAAAGATCCGCGCCGCGGCGCGCCGTTCAAAGCCTCGCGGATCTCCCCCGCATCACGCCGAACACGGCGGAGATCAGGAACAGGGCGATCGCCACGAAGAACACGATCTTGGCCGCCTCGACGGCCGTGCCGGCGATGCCGCCGAAACCCAAGAGCGCCGCCACGAGGGCGACGACAAGAAACGTGATAGCCCAACCGATCATGGCATCCTCGCGAAGTTCAGCCGGTTCAGGATCGGAACCCGCGAGATGTGGATTCCGATCCCGTCGATCCTCAAGGATCAGATCTTGCCTGAACGATCAGATCTTGTCGGTGGCCGACTTCACGGCGCCCTTGGCGTCGCCCACGGTGCTTTGGGCCTTGCCCTTGAGCTCCTGAGCCGCGCCGTCAGCCTTCATCTTGTCATTGTTGGTCACGTCGCCCAGACCCTGCTTGGCCTTGCCGAGGGCCTCGTTGGCGGCGCCCTTGATCTTGTCCGTGGTGCTGCTCATGGCGTTTCCTTCCGTACAATCTCTCGCGGCGGCGCCGCAATCGCAAAGGCAACGGTGACGATGAGAGGAATGTTCCAGGCATTAACATTGACCTGGATCGGTTTCCGGCGCCGGTCGGTGCCTGTCCCGGCGATGGGGTGATAAACACCGTGACGGTCGATCCGATCCAGGACGCTGAGCACGAAACCGCGAACACCGCGGGGGCGTTCGACCGCGCTTTCGCAGCGGCGCGCGCGGCCGCTGAGGCCGGCGAGGTTCCGGTCGGGGCGGTGATCGTGCGCGACGGCGTGGTGCTGGCCGTCGCCCATAACCAGCCGCGGGCCCTGCACGATCCGACCGCCCACGCCGAGATCCTGGCGATCCGCGCCGCCTGTGCGGCCATCGGCGACGAGCGCCTGACCGGCTGCGATCTCTACGTCACCCTCGAACCATGTCCGATGTGCGCCGGCGCGATCTCGTTCGCCCGGATCCGGCGGCTCTATTACGGCGCCCCCGATCCCAAGGGCGGCGGCGTCGAGCACGGCCCACGTGTCTTTAACCAGCCGACCTGCCACCACGCCCCGGAGGTCTATGGCGGGTTCCGCGAGACCGAGGCGGCCCTGTTGCTGCGCAGGTTCTTCGCCGTGCGCCGCGCGTGAGGGCTGAAGCGAGCGAGGGCTTGAAGAAGCGGCGCCGCGCGGCATCCTCACAGGATCGAACGGAGCGTCCGCCCATGACACCGCATTATTCCCGCGCGCTGATCGTCGGAGCCGGCTCGGGCCTCAGCGCGTCGCTCGCCCGACTGCTGGCGGCGGACGGGCTGAAGGTCGGCCTCGCGGCCCGCAACATCGACAAGCTCGCCGCGCTGGCGGCCGAGACCGGCGCCGCAATCCACGCGTGCGATGCGAGCGACCCCGGCCAGGTCGAGGCCCTGTTCGCCCGGATGGAGCCGGCGCTGGGCGGCCCGCTCGACGTGGTGGTCTACAATGCCAGCGGTCGGCTGCGCGGCCCGGTGGTCGACCTCGATCCGGCAGCGGTGGCGCAGTCGCTGATGGTGTCCGCGTATGGCGGCTTCCTGGTGGCGCAGGCGGCAGCACGCCGGATGCTGCCGCACCGGCACGGGGCGATCCTGCTCACAGGCGCGTCGGCCAGCGTGAAGGGCTTTGCCGGCTCAGCGCCTTTCGCGATGGGCAAGTTCGCCCTGCGGGGACTCGGCCAGAGCCTCGCCCGCGAGCTGCAGCCGCAGGGCATCCATGTCGCCCACGTGGTGATCGATGGCGCCATCCGGAACCCGGCGCGCGGCGGTGAGCCGGTGGACGCCCCCGACAGCCATCTCGATCCGGATGCCATCGCCCGCGCCTACCGCGACCTGCTGCGCCAGAATCGGAGCGCCTGGACGACGGAGCTCGAGCTGCGCCCCTGGGTCGAGCGATTCTGAGGGTGGTTCAGGGATTCACGCGCACGCCGAGCAGGAAGGTGTTGTCGCGGAAGCTCGAGCCCGCCACCGTGCTGTCGATCTGCTGGTAGATGTAGGTGCCGCGCAAGGTCAGCCAGCGGGTAAACCGGTAGTCGAGGCGCGCCGTGGCGGAGAAGCCGTTCTCGCGGATGGTGCTGCCCTGATAGTCGTTCTTCAGGAACGAGCCCCCGAAGACGATCGACAGGTTGCGCAGCAGATCGTGCTGGAGCTCCAGGGTCGCGACCTCGGTGAGGATGCCGCTGGAGCCGAGCACGGTGGTCTCGGTCACACCCGTCGCCGCGGTGAGGCGGACCGTGGTGAGCGGACTGAGGGACCAGACCAGCGCGGCATTGACCAGCGGCGCGTCGATCGCCCGCAAAGACGGGTCGACGTAGGAGCGGTGCTGGATGCCGGCGGAGATTTCGCCAGTGATCGAGCGGGCCAGCCCGAAGCTCGCTCCGACCATGAGAGCGATGCCGTCGGAATCGCGTTGAATGCCGTTGGTGTCGCGGCGCAGGTCGTAGACGCGGGTATCGCCGAGGAGGTCCACGAACGGACTCAGGTCCGGGCTGACCTCGTAGGCCGTGCGCAGCTGCAGGCTGTACTGGTTCAGGTTGCGGTCGGCCTGGTTGATGGTCACGCCGCCCGGGAGCTGAGCGTTGTCGAACTGGGAGCGATCGACCGAGCCGCGCAGGGTCACGGAAAGCCGGTTGAACGTCTCCGTGGCACCGAGGGACGTGCCGTAGACCGCGAGCAGCGGCCGGCTGGTCGCCGCGGCTGCCTGCAGGTTCGGGCTCGACGTGCGCTGCGTGTCGACCAAGAACCGGCCTTCGGCATCGACGTGAAGGTCGCGGTTGACGTCGATACGCAGGCGCACCGTTCCGTCCGCGGCCGGCCGGCTGGCGGCCTCGTTCTGGGGCGTCTCCAGGTAGGAACCGCGTAGCGCTCCCTGGAACGAACTCGACGACCAGTCGCTGCGGAAGTCGACGGCCGCTTCGGTACGCAGGGCCACCGATCCCTTGGCGAGCTGACGGCTGGTCTGGTCCGGGTTCGAATCGTACCCGATGCTCTGCGTGAAGCTCGGCAGCACCGTGAAGGTCCCGATCCGATAGCCGATCGGTGCGTAGGCCGGGTCGGTCGGGATCGGCCGCGCCAGGTCCGTGCCGAGGATGAAGCCGGGCGTCAGCAGACCTAGCGCCGGAGTGATCGCGAAGAGCGGAAGGATCGGGCGCGACGCCAGGACCTGCGACACCGGCACGCCGACGACGGCCTGCTGGACCACCGGGGTCAGGCGCAGAGCGGGGGCCGGAACCTGTGTCACCTCCTGGGTGACCCGACGGGTCGGGGAGCCGATGCGCCGGGGCGGCGCGGCGCGGGTGCGCAGCAGACTCGACGGCGTCCGGTTGTTTGGGGCCGTGGTGGACCCACTAGTGCGCTGGCCGCCGCCGGTGATGCGGGTGCCGAGCTGCGAGAGCCCCGGCTGAGTCTGGGTCGGGATCGCCGGGGAGAGGGGGGAGCGCAGGCTGTCGCCGCCGGTCCGCTCGCCGCTCGTGGCGTCACCACCGGTGGATGCGGGTCCGTCGTCGCGGGACAGTCCGTCCGGCACGCGCCGCCGGAGCGCGGGAAGGCCGTTGGGCGCCGTGTCCTGCCCGATCCCGGGATTGTCGGGTTGGCCGGTGACCGGGCTGATCGCGTCGAAGCGCTGGCCTGCGGACGGCGATGCGGAGAGCGCGAGCGTCAGCGCCGCAAAGGCGAGCCGCATCTCCTGCCGTCGCCGCCGATCAGCGCCCGCCATCCGCACCTGTTCTTGGCCTCCACCTAAGCCCCGGGCGCCAAGAGCCGGGATCAACAGATCACGCCGCCGCCTGCGCGGTCGCCGATATGGTTAACGCAAGCTAGCGCCCGCTTGGTTAATGCGCGGTCAACACCGAGCCCCGACGGCTGTTACAGCCCCGGTGCAGTCACTCCTAAATTTCGATACTGCAAGAAAGTTGCGATTGAGCTTTTATCGCGGATCCGTTAGCCTATCCCAGAATTCGTCATATTCCGTACGGGATACGCCGCACCGGATAGTTGCTACGACAGAGGTTCAACGTGAACGATAGCGCTGAAGCTGAGCAGGCCGAACACATTGACCTAGCGGTCGATATCATCGCGGCCTATGTGTCCAACAATTCGGTGCCACCCTCGGAACTTCCAGGGTTGATCGGCGGCATACACGCGGCCCTGAACAGCCTCGCGGCTTCGGGGTCATCGGCGACGACCGTCGTGGAGAAGATGAGCCCGGCGCAGATCCGGAAATCCATCACGCACGACTACATCGTCAGTTTCGAAGACGGTAAGCCCTACAAGACGTTGCGCCGCCATCTGACGCTGCGCGGGCTCAGCCCGGAGGCGTATCGCGAGAAATGGGGCCTGCCGCGGGACTACCCGATGACGGCGGCGAGCTACTCGGCCCAGAGGTCCGAACTCGCCCGCGCCCTCGGCCTCGGCCAGCAACGGCGCAAGTCCCGGGGAGCGGCGGCCGCGCCTGCGCCGGAGGAGCCGGCTCCAACCGCACCGAAGACGCGGGGACGCAAGAAGGTCCCAGCCGAGTAGGATTCGACCCGGACGCACGGCCTCCGTTTGACAGGGGACGCTTCGGAGCGTGACACGCCGGACGGGGCGCGCAACCTAAGCGCGTTCTCTCCCGAAGCGATGCACGCACATCATGGTCTCGAAGCGCTACCCGACATCGGTCGAGGTCGCCCGCCTCGCCGGGGTCTCGCAATCGGCGGTGTCCCGCACCTTCACGCCGGGTGCCAGCGTGTCGGCCCGGACCCGCGACAAGGTCCTGGCGGCGGCCGAGACCCTGGGCTTTCAGCCGAGCCTGATCCCCAGGATCATGCTGACCGATCGGTCGGGCCTCGTGGCCCTGGTGGTCGGGGGCCTGGAGAACGCGTTCTACGCGCGCGTCGTCCAGGTCTTCGCGGCGCGGCTCCGGGAAGCCGGCAACCAGATCGTGCTGGTCCCGGTCGACAGCGACTACACCCTCGACGCAGTGGCGGCGCGCCTGGCTCAGTACCGGGTCGACGCGATCGTCAGCGCCCTGGCGGTCCTGTCGCAGGACGCCGCCGAGACGCTCTCGGCCTCTCGAATCCCGGTCGTCTCGTTCAAT
The DNA here is from genome assembly GCF_008039945.1 of Methylobacterium sp. WL64. Taxonomy (NCBI): domain Bacteria; kingdom Pseudomonadati; phylum Pseudomonadota; class Alphaproteobacteria; order Hyphomicrobiales; family Methylobacteriaceae; genus Methylobacterium; species Methylobacterium sp. WL64. Next base: position 16,216 of record NZ_VRVA01000055.1, on the reverse strand, counting down.
ACCCCGGTGACGGCCGAGCGCATCGGCTCGGTCGGCTCGGACAACGCGCTGGGAGGTCGGCAAGCCGCCGCGCTCCTTCACGACCGGGGCGTGCGCCATCCGGCCTTCATCGCCGGTCCGGCGGACAGCCCGGCCAGCGCCGAGCGGCTCGCGGGCTTTCGCGACGGACTGCGCGCGGCAGGACTGCCGGAGCCGCGCGTCGCGGGATCCGCCTACACGTATGAGGGCGGCGCCGAGGCGGCGATGCGGATCCGCGCGGACGCCCCGTTCGACGGCGTCTTCTGCGCCAACGACCTCGGCGCTCTGGGCGCGATCGACGCGCTGAGGCGCGCCGGCCGTCGCGTCCCCGACGAGGTCCGCGTGATCGGCTACGACGACATTCCGGCGGCAGGGTGGGGCGGCTACGATCTCACGAGCTTCGACCAGGACGTGCCGGCATTGGTCGAGGCGGCGCTGGCCATGATCGCCCGGATGTCCGGGCCTGAAACCGCCCTCGGCGAGCGCGTGCTGATCCCGCCGCGGCTGATCGAGCGCGGCAGCACCCGGGCCTGATCGCCCGGGATCGACGGCCGGCACCTTGCGCGCGGCGCAACCGTGCGTCGCGTGTGCATCGCTATGCAAAAGCGCACGCTGCTCCATCCTTCATCATGCTGCGTTGCACAAAGCGACGCCCGCCGTCTGAACGAAGGAAGCCGACGTGCTGTCCCTGCCGATCCTCGCCCTTGCCGTCGCTTCATTCGGCATCGGCACCACCGAATTCGTCATCATGGGCCTGTTGCCGGAGGTGGCGCACGGCTTCGGTGTCACCATCCCACAGGCCGGCTACCTCGTGTCCGGCTACGCCATGGGCGTCGTTGTCGGCGCGCCGATCGTGGCGATCGCCACCGCGGGTTTGCCCCGGAAGACGGCCCTGCTCGCCCTGATGGCGGTCTTCCTGATCGGCAACGTCGGCTGCGCCTTGGCGCCGAGCTACGGCCTGCTGATGGCGGCCCGGATCGTCACCGCCTTCGCGCACGGGGCGTTCTTCGGCATCGGCGCCGTGGTGGCGCGCGATCTGGTGCCGCGCGAGAAGCGGACCCAGGCGGTTTCGCTGATGTTCGCCGGGCTGACCCTGGCCAACGTCCTCGGTGTGCCGTTGGGAACGGCCCTGGGTCAGGTCACCGGATGGCGCTCGACTTTCTGGGCCGTGGTGGTGATCGGCCTGCTGGCCGGGCTGGCGATCCAGCTGTTCGTGCCCGCCGGTCTGCCCGGTACCCGCGGCGGCCTGGTCAAGGAGTTCCGGGCACTCGGGCGCTGGCCGGTGCTGCGGCCGATGCTGATCTCGACCCTCTCCTCGGTCAGCTTCTTCACGGTGTTCACCTACATCACGCCGTTCCTCACCGGCGTGAGCGGGTTCTCGTCGCAGGGCGTCACCGGGGTATTGTTCGCCGCCGGTATCGGCCTCACGGTCGGCAACCTCGCGGGCGGCCACTTCGCCGATCGGGGCCTGATGGCCACGATCATCGGCGGGTTCATCGGCATCGTCGCGGTGCTGCTGGTCCTGGCGGCGGTCGCCCACCACGCCATCCCGACCGTCGCCGTGCTGGTCCTGTGGTCCGGCCTCGCCTTCGCGCTGGTCTCGCCGCTGCAGATCTGGGTGGTCGAGGCCGCCAGCGACGCGCCGAACCTTGCCTCCACGCTGAATCAGGGTGCGTTCAACCTCGGCAACGCCACCGGCGCCTGGATCGGCGGCACCGCCCTGACGTTCGGGGCGGGCTACGGCCAGCTTCCCTTGCTCGCAGCCGCCGTCTCGATCCTGGGCCTCGGCCTGACGGTCACCGCCGTCAGCCGAAGCGGCCGCCGGATTTTCTCTGCCTCGACGCCGGGCGCCTGACCACCGGGCGACCCTTCAATCCGCCCGGACCAGATCGCCGAGCAGGCTCGCCGCCACCGTGGCCTTTGAGACAGTGAGGCCCGAGGCGCTGATCGCGTCGACAGCATCACGGATGCGGACCAGCGGCGCGCCCCGGGCCTTGGCCCAGGCCTCGACCGCCTCGGGCCCGGCGCCGAGATCGGCCACCACCTCGGCCGTGAGCTTGCGGTGCGCGGCGGCGATGCCGGCCACCGCGCGCTCCAGCGCGACCCGGTCGAACGTATCGGCCACCGGCACGGTTCGCGCCGCGGCGGCGAGCTCGTCGAGGCGGAACGCGTGTTCCAGGGCGAAATGCGTCGCCGCCACCTCCTCGACCGGGCGGCCGCTGGCCTCGGCGACGCGCACGATGTCGGGCGCGGATATCAGGGCGTCGAGGGAGGCGAGCCGCCGGGCCTGCTGCCGGGCCATGCCGTGGCCTTCGAGCTCCGACGCGCGGTTGCCGATGGCGGTGAGCGCCTCGGCGTCGAGCACCTTCGGCAACGCCGCCTCCACGGCCGCCACGCCGTCGCGGTAGCGCGCAACCAGGGGGGCGAGACCCCCGGTCAAGTCGAGGTTGCGAATGAACCAGACGATCCGGTTGGTAAGCAGGCCCTGCACCTCGGCATAGAGGCCGAGCTGGTCCTGTCCGGACAGGCCGCCGCCCAAACCGTCGATAGCGAGGTTCAACTCCATCAGCCCGAAGGCGTCGCGGGTGATCGCGTAGGCCTTGGCGATGGTCGCGGCGTCCGCCCCGGTGCCGTCGATCAGCCGGGTGACCAGGGACGGGCCGCCGCGGTTGACGATGATGTTGGCGAGCGCCGTCGAGATGATCTCGCGGCGCAGCCGGTGGCCCTTCACGGCATCGGGGAACTGCTCGCGGAGCGCCTTCGGGAAGTAGCGCTGCAATTCGCGATCGAAATACGGGTCGTTCGGCACCGTGCTGGCCAGGATCGCGTCGTGCAGCGACAGCTTCGCGTAGGCGAGCAGCACGGCGTATTCCGGCCGGGTCAGCCCCTCGCCGCGGCGCATCCGCTCAGTGATCGTCGCATCGTCGGGCAGGTATTCCACGGCGCGGTCGAGGCGCCCTTCGGCCTCCAGCGCCTGCATGGTGCGCATCGCGAAGCCGGTCTCGCCGAGGCCGCCGCGCTGGGCGAGCGACAGGGCGAGGGTCTGCAATTCGTTGTTGCGCAGGACCAACCGTCCGACCTCGTCGGTCATCGTGGCGAGCAATGTGTTGCGCGCCGCATAGTCGAGCCGCCCATCCCGCTCGGGGACCATGAGGGCGATCTTGATGTTCACCTCGACGTCGGAGGTGTTCACGCCGGCGGAATTGTCGATCGCGTCGGTGTTGAGCCGGATCCCGGCCCGGGCCGCCTCGATGCGCCCGCGTTGGGTGAGGCCGAGATTGGCCCCCTCGCCGACAGCCTTCACCCGCAGCTCCGGCCCGGTGATGCGCACGGCGTCGTTGGCGCGGTCGCCGGCATCCTCGTCGGTCTCGGCGGTGGCGCGGACGTAGGTGCCGATGCCGCCGAACCAGAGCAGGTCGGCCGGCGCCTTCAGGATTGCCTGCATCAGCTCGGTCGGCGTCGCCTCGGCCCGGTCGAACCCCAGGGCGGCTTGGACGGCCGGAGAAAGCGGCACGGTCTTGAGGCTGCGCGCGAACACGCCGCCGCCCTGCGAGATCAGCGCCGTGTCGTAATCCGCCCAGGACGAGCGGCCGAGGTCGAACAGGCGCCTACGCTCGGCGAAGCTCTTCGCCGCGTCGGGGTTCGGGTCGAGGAAGATGTCGCGGTGGTCGAAGGCCGCCACCAGGCGGATGCTCTCGGACAGCAGCATGCCGTTGCCGAACACGTCGCCGGACATGTCGCCGACTCCGACCACGGTGATCGGGTCGGTCTGGACGTCGGTGTCGATCTCGCGGAAGTGGCGGCGCACCGCCTCCCAGGCACCCCGGGCGGTGATGCCCATGCCTTTGTGGTCGTAGCCTTGGCTGCCGCCGGACGCGAAGGCGTCGCCGAGCCAATGGCCCTTCTCCAGGGAAAGCGCGTTGGCGATGTCCGAGAAGGTGGCGGTGCCCTTGTCGGCCGCCACCACTAGGTAGGCGTCGTCGGGGTCGTGCCGCACCGTGTCCGGCGGCGGCACGATCGCCTGATCCACGATGTTGTCGGTGAGTTCGAGCAGGGTGCGGATGAACAGCCGGTAGCTCTCGGTGCCCTCCTGCATCCAGGCCGCCCGGTCCGAGGCCGGGGGCAGGCGCTTGGGGAAGAAGCCGCCCTTGGCGCCCACAGGCACGATCACGGCGTTCTTGACCTGCTGCGCCTTCACCAGGCCCAGGATCTCGGTGCGGAAATCCTCCGGCCGGTCGGACCAGCGCAGGCCGCCGCGGGCGACGTAGCCGAAGCGCAGGTGCACGCCCTCGACCCGGGGCGAATAGACGAAGATCTCGAAGAACGGCCGCGGCAGCGGCATCGCCGTCACCTTGGCGCAGGCGAACTTGAAGCTGATCGTCTCCCGGGGGCGATCACCCTCGGCCTTCTGGAAGAAGTTGGTCCGCACCGCGGCCTCGACCAGATTGACGAACCGGCGCAGGATCCGGTCGTCGTCCAGGCTGGTGACGTCGCCGAGCGCCTCCTCGATCAGGGCACGGGTCTCGGCTTCGCGTGCGGCCCGGTCGCCGTCGATCAGCGGGTCGAAGCGTGTCCGGAACAGGCTGACGATCGCCCGGGCGATCCCGGGATGCCGGCTCAGCGTTCCGGCCATGTAGTCCTGGCCGTAGCGGATGCGCAGCTGGCGCAGGTAGCGCCCGAGCGCCCGGAGCAGGGCGGCATCGCGCCAGGGCAGGGCGGCTTCCAGCACCAGCCGGTTGTAGCCGTCCGATTCCGCCGCACCGTCGGCCAGCGCCAGCATCGCCTCCTCGAGGGGCTGCTCCAGCGTAGCAAGGTCGATCGCGGCGCCGCTGGCCCGCTCGATCCGCATGTCGTGCAGCCAGACCCGGGCGGATTCGTCGAGCCCGGCCGGGCGGACCTGGTAGGTTCGCTCATCGATGACGCGGAAGCCGAGGTTCTCCAGCACCGGCACGCGGTCGGAGAGGGCGATCGCGGTGCCGCGGGAGAACACCTTTAGGCGGACCTGCGCATCCGAATCGCCCGCCCGGCGGCCGAGATGCACCGCGCGCGGCTGCACGTCGCTCAGTGCCTCCAGGATGGCGATGTCGGCGACCACTGCATCGGACTGGAAGTTGTCCCGGTAGGCCGCCGTGAACGCCTCCGCGTAGCGCGACGCGAGCCGGCGAGCCCGGCCGCCGTCGTGGGCCTCTGCCAGGGCCGCACTGAGGGCGTCGCCCCAGGTGCGGACCAGGGCGGCGATTCCGGCCTCCAGCGCTGCGGGGTCCTGCTCGGGCATGCCCTCCTCGGGCAGACCGATGATGTAGTGGGTCCGGGCCAGCGGGCCTTCGGGCAGTTCCGAGTAGGCCGCGCTCGGGCGGCCGCCATAGGCCTCGGCCAGGTAGGCGCCGATTCGGGCGCTCACCGTCGAGTCGAACCGGTCCTTCGGCACGAACACCAGCAGCGAGACGAAGCGGCCGAACCGGTCCGGGCGCGACAGCACGCGCAGCCGCGGCCGGTCGGCGAGGTTGGCGATCGCCAGGGTGAACCGGTACAGCCGGTCTATATCGATCTGGAATAGCTCGTCCCGCGGATAGGTCTCCAGGACCGCCAGGAGGCTGCGCCCGGCATGGCTGGTCGGGTCCAGGCCGGCCCGCTCGGCCACCGCCTCGACCTTGCGGCGCAGGACCGGCACCTCGCGCGCCGGGCTGGTATAGGCCGCGGCCGTGAACAGGCCGACGATCCGCACCTCGCCCGACAGCTTGCCGGTTTTCGAGAACAGCTTCACGCCGATATAGTCGAGATAGGAGACCCGGTGGACCCGGGACTTCGCGCTCGCCTTGGTGATGATCAGCGCCTGCGGCTCCTCCAGGAAGGCGAGGATCTCGGGCGTGTAGTCGACCGGCGTCCGGCCCCGGCGCAGCGGCGTGGCGCCCGGATCGCGCAGCACCCCGAGGCTGGAGCCCTCGATCAGCGGATGGCCGTCGCCCTCGATACCGTGCTGGCGCATGCCCAGCACCAGGAACTGCCCGTCCGTCAGCCAGTCGAGGAACGCGCGCGCCTCGGCGACCTCGGCCTCCGGCAGCGGGGAGGGGGCGCGGCCCAGGCTTTCGGACAGTGCGGAGATGCGGGCTAGCATCGCGTCGTGGTCGTCGCCCGCCAGGGCCACGTCCCGATAGACCTGAGCGAGGGCCTCCTCCAGCCGCGCCCGGGCCTCGCCGTCGAGGCGGCCGAGATGGAGGTGGATGAAGCTTTCGCGCGCCAGGCTGCCATGGGCATCCGCGGTCGTCTCGCCGACCACGCGCACCAGCGCCCCGGACGCGTCGCGCTCGACCCCGAGGATCGGGTGGGCGACGAGATCCGGCGTCAGGCCCTGCTCGGTCAGCTCGGCCAGGGTCGAATCCAACAGGAACGGTCGGTTGTCGTTGATGACCTCGATGATCGTCACCTCGCGCGACCGGCCGTCCCGAACAAGCTCGGTGTCGCTCAGGCGCAGTCGGGCCGGATCGCCGGGCTTGCGCGGCTCTGACAGGAACGCGCGGGCGCGGACCGCGAGCTCGGCCAAGGAATCGCCCGGGTAGGGGGCCACGTCCTCGGGGGTCACGCGCCCGAACAGGTCGCGGACGAAGCCGCCGGGGCCGCCCCTCTGTGCCACGATCTCGGCCGCAGCCTCGATGAGTCCGGACCGGGCCGATTTCTGTTCCGAGGACGACAACGCCGTGGAAGTTTCGAGTGTCATCGCGCCTCTCACGAACCGGGAGCCTGCCGGCGCAGCGTTATCAGGGAGATCCGCCGTGTCGATGACAGCGTGACGGATTTCCCTATCGCTGCATGTCGAACCGGCCGAACCGTCAGGGCCGGCTTGTCGCGCTGCATATCCGTGCATATACACGCATCGTGATGACGGATCGTCCGAGCGAGCCCTGCACCTGTTCCGCTCTGCGCCGTGCCACGCGGGCGGTGACCACGATCTATGACGAGGCGCTGCGTCCCTGCGGGCTGCGCGTCACCCAATTCGCGATTCTGCGCCTGCTCGACCGTCTGGGTCCCAGCCCGGTGACGCGGCTCGCCGCTGAAGCCGCCCTGGAACGCACCACGATGGGCCGCAACCTCGATCCGCTGGAGCGGCGTGGCCTCGTGCGGATCGAAGCCGGCGAAGCGGATGCGCGCGCTCGCGTGGTCTCGCTGACGGACGCCGGACGCGCCGCCCTGGCGGCGGCAATCCCCCATTGGCGGGTCGCGCAAGGGCGCATCAACGCGCGAATTGAACCCGCCGCCGTCGCGGCTCTGACCGAAGCCCTCACAGCCGCCCCCTGACACGCCGCCGGCCGTCTCAACACCCCGGAGCCCGAACATGCCCGTTCCCGTCGAGACGCTGCCCGCGCCGCCCCCCGTGCCGCGCCTCCATTATGCCTGGATCGTGGTCGCGGTGACCTTCCTGGTGCTGCTGATCGGGGCGGGGGTTCGCGCGACGCCGAGCGTGCTGATCGTTCCGTGGGAGCGGGAATTCGGCTGGACGGCCGCCACGATCAGCGTCGGCATCGCGCTTAACATCTTCCTGTACGGCATGATCGGGCCGTTCGCGGTGGCGATCATCGAGCGCTTCGGCCTGCGCACCGCAGTGTGCTGCTCGCTCTTCGTCCTGGCCGTCGGCACGGCCGCCACCAGCCTGATGACGGCGCCGTGGCAGATGGTGCTGCTCTGGGGCATCGTGGTCGGATCGGGCTCCGGCATGGTCGCCAACGTGCTCGGCGCCACCGTGGCGGGCCGCTGGTTCGGCAAGCGGCGCGGCCTCGTGGTCGGGCTGCTCACCGCCAGCAGCGCCACCGGGCAGCTGATCTTCCTGCCGATGCTGGCTTCGCTGGCCGTCGGATCGGGCTGGCGCTCGGTCTCGCTTCTGGTTGCGGCCGTGACCCTGCTGCTGATCCCGCTGGCGGCCCTGCTGCTGCGCGACCGGCCGGCCGATCTCGGCCTGCCCCGCTACGGCGAGACCACGATCACGCCGACCCCGGTGCTCACCGAGAACCCAGCGGTGCGTGCCCTGCGCGGTCTGCGGACCGGCCTCAAATCGAAGGATTTCTGGCTGCTCTCGGGCACGTTCTTCATCTGCGGCGCCTCGACCAACGGGCTGATCGGCACCCACCTGATTCCGGCCTGCATCGATCACGGGATCGCCGAGGTCACGGCCGCGGGCCTGCTCGCGGTGATGGGCATCTGCGACCTGATCGGCACCACGGCCTCGGGCTGGCTCACCGACCGGTTCGATTCCCGCAAGCTCTTGGCTTGGTATTACGGCCTACGCGGCCTGTCGCTGATCTTCCTGCCCTACTCGTTCGACCTCAGCTTCTACGGCCTATCCCTGTTCGCGGTGTTTTACGGGCTCGACTGGATCGCCACCGTGCCGCCCACCGTGCAGCTCGCCGGAAAGTCCTTCGGCGAGGAGAATGCCGCGCTGATGTTCGGCTGGATCGCAGCCGCCCACCAGATCGGCGCCGCCTCGGCCGCCTGGCTCGCCGGCATGGTCCGGACCGATACCGGGACCTATCTCGGCGCCTTCGTGTCGGCCGGCTTGCTCTGCCTGGTCGCCGCCCTGATGGCGGGCTTCGTCGGGCGCAACCCCCGGGAGCCGGCCCTGCGCCCGCTGCCGGCCTGAGCTGCACCGCGCAGGCACGTCGGCCATAAGCGTGCCGCGAAGGGGGCGCCTCCGTCGGGCGATTCCTTCGCAGCACGAGGGCGTATTGTGACAATCGCGATCCGGCCTAACCCGCCGGTCCAGGACGTTCCTGCCGCGCAGACCCGGTCGGGACCGGGCTTCACCGAGTTCGTCGCCATCATCGCGCTGATGATGGCGGTCACCGCCATCTCCATCGACAACCTGCTGCCGGCCTTCCCGGCGATCGAGGCCCGGTTCTCCGTGCCCGATCCGAACCGGCTGCAGCTCCTCGTTTACGTGTTCATGGCGGGATTCGGAATCGCCCAGCTCGCCTACGGGCCGATCTCGGACACCTTCGGGCGCCGGAAGGTCCTCCTGGCGAGCCTTGCGATCTACGTCGTGGGCTGCGGGCTCGCCATGGTGGCGCCGAGCTTCGGCTGGCTGCTGGCGGCCCGGGTCATCCAGGGCATCGGCGCAGCGGGTGGGCGCGTGCTCTCGGTGGCGATCGTGCGCGACCGGTTCGCCGGACGCGAGATGGCGAGCGTGATGTCGCTCACCATGATGGTTTTCCTGATCGTCCCCATGATCGCCCCGGCGATCGGCGGCCTGATGCTGGCGCTGGGGTCGTGGGTCTACGTGTTCGTCTCGATGCTGGCTTTGGCCTTCTGGCTGACCGCCTGGTTCTCGCTGCGGATGCCGGAGACCCTGCACCCGGAATATCGTCGCCCGCTCTCCCTCGGGGCGACCTGGGACGCGGTGCGCACCACCGTGACGACCCGGGTCTCCATCGGCTACGCCACGGCGCTCGGCCTGCTCACCGGCTGCATCATGGGCTATGTCGGATCGGCCCAGCAGGTGTTCGACACCGGGCTGTACCATCTCGGGCCGCTGTTCCCCCTGGCCTTCGGGCTGGTGGCCGGCGCCATGGGGGCGGCGACGCTGATCAACGCCCGGATCGTCCGGCGGCTCGGGATGCGGGCGCTCTCGCATGCCGGCATCATCGCCTTCACGCTGGTGGCCCTGGCCCAGGTCGGCGTCGGGCTCGCCTATCACGGCCACCCGCCGCTCGCGGCGTTCCTGTCGATCCTGGCGGCCAACCAGTTCCTGATGAGCTTCGCGCTGCCGAACTTCAACGCCCTGGCGCTCGAGCCGCTCGGCGCCATCGCGGGCACGGCCTCGTCGTTCGTCGGGTTCTACACCACGATGCTGGGGGCGTTCTCGGGTTACGTGATCGGCCAGGCCTTCGACGGGACCGTGCTGCCGGTCGGGATCGGCTACGCTACCCTCGGGGGCCTGGCGCTGCTGGTGGTGCTTTGGACCGAGCGCGGCCGATTGTTCCGGGGCGGGGTGGCGGGTTGAGCGTTCGGACTTAACCCAGCCTTTAAACCAATATGGCACCCTCCGGTCAGCCCTAACAGCCGACCGGACTCGACCATGATCGCCCGCGCCCAGGACGGAACCCTTCTCGCCGCGCGCCTGCTCCTGGCCGCGGCACTCCTGCCGACGGGTATCGCCCGGGCGCTCAACGTCTCGGGCTTCGCGCTGACGCTCGCCGGCAGCGGCATGCCGTTCCCGAACGGCGTCGCCACCGCGGCCGTCGTCGTGCAGGTCTTCGGCCCGCTCGCCCTGATCCTCGGCGTTCTGCCGCGCCTGACCGGTCTGGCCCTCGCGGTCTTCGCCGCGGTGACGGCCGTGATGCTGCACGCCTTCTGGCAATATGTCGGACCGGCCGCAGTCGCCGAGCGAACACTGATGCTGGCCGATCTCGGCCTCGCGGGCGGGTTCCTGATCTATGCGCTGACGGGCCCCGGCGCCTTCAGCTGGCAGGGCTGGCGCGCCGGCGTCGCGACGGAGCGACTGACTCCGCAGCGCGCTGCCGCCAAGGCACCCGCCAAGAGCTCGGCGGCACGGGGCGGCGCCGGCAAGAAATCCGGTGGCCGCACGCCGGCGCGCGCCGCGGCCTGATCGGGTCAGCTCGCCCGCGGCTTTATCTCGGCCGAAGCCGGCGGGGTCGCGGCGACCATCCTGCGGCCCGAGATCTCGGCCCCGGCATCGGGCGTCAGCTTGCGGAAGGCCAGCACCGAGGCCGCCGACAAGACAGCCACGGCGAAGAAGGCCGGCCCAAAATCGCCGGCCTCGATCGTGGTCCGGCCGTGGAAGCCGGCGGCGCCCTCGAGCGCCAGCGCGCCGAGGGTCACGCCGAGGCTCAGCGAAAGCTGCTGGCAGACGCTGGCGAAGCTCGTGGCCGCGCTCATCTCACGGGATTCGAGGTCGGCATACGCGATGGCATTGACGCAGGTGAACTGCACCGAGCGCGAGCAGCCGCCCAGGAACAGCAGCGCGATCATGATCCAGTGCGGCGTGTCGGCGGTGTAGAGCCCGTTCACCGCCAGGAAGGCCGAAGCCAGCACGGCATTGAAGACCATCACGGCGCGGAATCCCAGGCGGCGCAGGATCTTGGGCGCGAGGGTCTTTACGAACATCGCGCCGGCCGCCGCCGCGAAGGTTATCAATCCTGAATGCAGGGCGTCGAGCCCGAACCCGACCTGCAGCATCAGCGGCAGCAGGAACGGGATCGCGCCGGTCCCGACCCGGAACAGGCTGCCGCCCAAGATCGCGACCCGGAAAGTCGGGCGGTTCATCAGGTCCAGCCGCACGATCGGGTGGGCGGCCCGCCGCGCATGCGCGACGTAGAGCGGCAGCAGGATCGCCCCCGCGGCGAGGCATCCCCAGGAGACCGAGGCCGGAAGCAGATGGCGTCCCATCGAGGCCAGCCCCAGCATCAGGGCGGCGAGACCGGTGCCGAGCACGAAGAAGCCGATCAGGTCGAGGGGCGGACGCTCCGGCTCGCGCACATCCTCGAAGTACAGGCTCGCCAGCACAATTCCGGCAACGCCGATCGGCAGATTGATGAAGAAGATCCAGCGCCAGTCGAACCAGGTGGTGATCAGCCCACCCAGCGGCGGTCCGAGCACCGGGCCGACCAGCGCCGGGAAGGTCAGGTAGGCCAGAGCGGTCACCAGCTGCGACTTCGGCACGCTGCGCAGCACAACGAGGCGCCCGACCGGCACCATCATGGCCCCGCCCATGCCCTGGAGGAACCGCGCTGCGACGAACCACGCCAGCCCGTTAGCCGCCGCGCAGGCGAGCGATCCCAGCATGAACACGACGAGCGCGGCCCGGAAGACCGTGCGCGAGCCATAGCGGTCGGCCATCCATCCGCTCACCGGGATGAAGATCGCCAGGCTGACCAGATAGGAAGTCAGCGCCAGCTTCAGGGCGATCGGATCCTCGCCGAGGCTTGCCGCGATGCTCGGCAGCGCCGTGGCGATCACCGTGGAATCGGTGTTCTCCATGAACAGGGCGGTGGCCACCGTCAGGGGGACGATCCAGAGCGGTCTTTGGGTCGAGGCAGGCATCGGACAGCAGACGCGTGTCGTGCCGAGACGGTTGCACGGCGGGGCCGCGAACTCGCACGGTCGTGTTTCGCGCCTGTATCCGCAACGCAACAGGGGTTGCGTCGTGACCGAACACCACCTTTTGTGCGCGTGATCCAATGGCTACGTTTAGCGCGAGCGGTCTTCCGGCCGTCGATACCGGCGCGGTGCCGGCCACGAGACACTCGATGCAGCCCAGTCCGAGCAAGCGCCGTTCCCTGTCGCGGCTCGCCGCCGCCGTCGCGCTCCTGTCGACGGTCACGGCCTGCGGCACCGTGCTGCTCAACGACCGCGGTTCGCTCACCCGCTACGATCGGCTGCAGGCGAGCAGCGCCGTCGCCTCGGCCTCGCGGCTCTACGTGGACCGGCCGGCCCTGGCCAAGGCCCGCACCGTGCGGATCATCCCGACCGCGTTCCACGCTGACGTCGCGGGCGCCGCGCCGCTCACTCAGGCGGAACGCCGCCTGATCGCGAACGCGGCCGACCGCGCGCTCTGTTACGACCTGTCGCTGCGCTACGACGTGGTGACCGGTCGCGACGCCGATCTCACCGTGCGGGCGCAGGTCACCCGGGTCGAGCCAACAGACCTGCTCGGCGCGGGCGCCACCATCGCGGGCTCGGCCGGCGTGACGGTGGCCTCGCAGGTGGGGCTTAGCGCCGTCGAAGGTATCGGCCGCATCCCGATTCCGCGCATCCCGATCGGGCTCGGCAGCCTCACGGTCGAGGCCGAGGCGTTGGATCGTCGTCGCGAGCAGCGCGCCGCGATGGTCTGGGGCGGGGCCGCGAACTCGTTCACGAGCCAGCCGCGCTTCTCGCGCGCCAGCGACGCCTACGACCTCGCCGGCGAGTTCGGCCAGGATTTCGGCTTCATGCTGGCCACCGGCGACGACCCGTTCAACGCCCCCAACACCCTGCCGACCTGGGACCGCATCCGGATCACCACGCTCGGCGAGGCACCGCTCGACCCCGATTGCGAGGCCTACGGCCGGGCGCCGGGCATCGACGGCATCCTGGGCGACTATATCGGCCTGCCGCCGGAATACACCGACAGGGGCGCTGCCGTTCCGGCAACACGCTGACCCGACCGCCGGTACAAAAAAGCGGGGGAGCCATGCGCGATTTCCCGCTGCGGCGCGGCGACGGCGCATTGGCGCGGCCGCGGACCCCATGATACTGGCACTTGCCAACCCGATCCCGCTGCGCACCCCCTCAAAGCGCGGCCGTCCGAGGAAAGTTGGCACATGGCCCGAGTCGATTCCGCCACGATCATCGAAGGCCTGACCTTCGACGACGTGCTCCTGCGGCCCGCCGCCTCCTCGGTGATGCCGACCGAGGTCAACGTCGCTTCGCGGCTGACCCGCTCGATCCCGCTGAACCTGCCGATCCTCGCCTCCGCCATGGACACGGTCACCGAGGCGCCGATGGCCATCGCCATGGCGGCCAACGGCGGCATGGGGGTGATCCATCGCAACCTGGAGCCCGCAGAGCAGGCCGAGCAAGTCCGTCTCGTCAAGAAGTACGAGTCCGGCATGGTGATGAACCCCATCACCATCCATCCCGACGAGACCCTGGCCGACGCCTTCGAGGTGATGAAGCGCAACCGCATCTCCGGGATTCCGGTGGTGGAGCGCGGGCCCAACGGCTCACGGGGCAAGCTGGTCGGCATCCTGACCAACCGCGACGTCCGCTTCGCGACGAACCCCGCACAGCCGGTTGCCGAGCTGATGACCCGGGATCGGCTGATCACCGTCCGCGAGGGCGTGACCCAGGACGAGGCCAAGCGCCTCCTGCACCAGTTCCGCATCGAGAAGCTGCTGGTGGTCGACGACCATTACCGCTGCATCGGCCTGATCACCGTCAAGGACATCGAGAAGCGCGTGACCTACCCGTTCGCCGTCAAGGACGAGCAGGGCCGGCTGCGGGTCGCCGCCGCGACCACCACGGGCGACAGCGGCTTCGAGCGGGCCGAGCGCCTGATCGACGCCGGCTGCGACGTGATCGTGGTCGACACCGCCCACGGCCATTCGATCAAGGTGCTCGACGCCGTCGCCCGGGTGAAGCAGCTCTCCAACGCCGTCCAGGTGATCGCCGGCAACGTCGCCACCCGCGAGGGCACCAAGGCGCTGATCGACGCGGGCGCGGACGCCATCAAGGTCGGCATCGGCCCGGGCTCGATCTGCACCACCCGCATCGTGGCGGGCGTGGGCGTGCCCCAGCTCACCGCCCTGCTTGAGGCCGTGGAGGCCGCCGGCGAGGCCGACATCCCGGTCATCGCCGACGGCGGCATCAAGTATTCCGGCGACCTCGCCAAGGCGATCGCGGCCGGCGCCTCGGTGGCGATGCTCGGCTCTCTGCTGGCCGGCACCGACGAGGCGCCCGGCGAGGTGTTTCTGTACCAGGGCCGCTCGTACAAGTCGTACCGGGGCATGGGCTCAGTGGGCGCCATGGCCCGCGGCTCGGCCGACCGCTACTTCCAGGCCGAAGTCAACGACACCCACAAGCTCGTGCCGGAGGGTATCGAGGGCCAGGTCCCCTACAAGGGCCCGGTCGGCAACGTCCTGCACCAGCTCGCCGGCGGCCTGCGCGCCGCCATGGGCTATGTCGGCGGCGCGACCATCCCGGATTTCCAGGAGCGGGCGCAGTTCATCCGCATTACCAATGCCGGCCTCCGCGAGAGCCACGTCCACGACGTGACCATCACCCGCGAGAGCCCGAACTACCCGTCGCGGACCTGACGCCCACGTTCGATGTGGTCACGAAGCGTCCCCTCGCCCGCGGCGGCGAGGGGACAGGCACGTCAGCCTAGGCCCACCGATCATCACCGCCTTGACTCGGTCCGGTGGGCGACCTCCGATGGCTGGGCCGGCACGGACCGATGCGGCCGACAACGATCTCGCCCCGGAGAGACCCAATGCGCACGCTGATCGTCGGAGCCGGGGCGACCGGCGGCTATTACGGGGCGCGGCTCGCGGAATCGGGGTCGGACGTGACCTTCCTGGTCCGGCCGGCCCGGGCCGAGAAACTGGCGGTGAACGGGCTGGTGCTGCGCTCGCCACTGGGCGACCTGCATCTGCCCGCGCCGCCCACCGTCACGGCCGACACGCTGGCCCAGGCGGGCGCGTTCGACCTCGTGCTGCTCTCCTGCAAGGCCTACGACCTCGACAGCGCCCTCGCCGACCTCGCGCCTGCCATAGGCGAGGGCACCGCGATCCTGCCGCTGCTGAACGGGATGTCCCATCTCGACGCGCTCGACGCCAAGTTCGGCGCTGCGCGGGTGCTGGGCGGCTCCTGCGCCATCGCGGCGACCCTCGCGCCGGACGGCGCGATCCGGCACATGAGCGAGCTGTGCAGCATCACCTACGGCGAGCGCGACGGGTCGCGCTCGGCCCGCATCGAGGCCGTCGATGACCTGATGCGCGGCCTGAAGTTCCAGGCGCGCCTCAGCGACGTGATCCTGCAGGAGATGTGGGAGAAATGGGTGTTCCTGGCGACGCTCGCGGGCGCGACGACGCTGATGCGGGCCGCGGTCGGCGACATCGTGGCTGCGCCCGGCGGCACGGCCTTCATCGTCGCCCTTCACGCCGAATGCACGGCGGTGGCCGCGGCGAGTGGGTTCGAGCCGCGCGGAGTCGTCGCCGAGCGGGCTCGGGCGCAGCTCACCGCGGAGGGCTCGACCTTCACGGCCTCGATGCTGCGCGACATCGAGAACGGCGGCCGGATCGAGGCAGACCACGTGATCGGCGACCTGATCGCCCGGGGTGGCCGCCTCAGTCCGGAGGCGGCCTTCCCGCTGCTCGGTCAGGTTTATGCCGGCCTGAAGGCCTATGAGGCCCGGCGAGCTAGGGAGGCGGCCTGAGCCGCGCGCCGCAACCGTCCGGTTTTATCCAGCGACACGATCGAGAGATCCGCTGGTCCCGGATGTCTGCGACGGCAACTCTGGAAGGGCGCTTCCGGCTTTCGCGCTGCCGGCCGGAGGCCTCCCCCAAGGCCTCCGCTTCGCTCCGTCACACCGGGATGAGGTGGGGATGGGCGAGTCGTCGCTTCTTAGTAGCGGCCGGGCGGAGGCGGCGGAGGCGGGTTGCCGTATTCGAGCTGCGTCTTGGCATCCAGCGGCCGGCGCGGCGGCGGGGTG
>NZ_VRVA01000054.1:0-37240 GCF_008039945.1 Methylobacterium sp. WL64 | reverse complement strand
GGCCCTGCGTCAGCAGGGGTCGGGAGAGGGGCAGCGCGACGGTTCAGGATGAAGCAACCGTTGCGCTCTTTCCAGAAACGTTGCTCCCCTCTCCCGACCCGCTTCGCGGGCCACCCTCCCCCGCAGAGGGGGGAGGGCGTGGCGCGGATCCGGCCCGCCTCAAGAAGCCCCACGCCGCAGGTGACGTCACGGTCGCGCACCGACCGGCAAAGAAGCGGCCTCGACGCCCGGGCCGCACCCGGCCTAAGACCCTTCGGAAGCCCGAATTCCCGCACCGCCTGGTGCGATGACATGGAGATAGCCTGCCCGTGACTGGACGCCTCCTTGCCGCCACGCTCTGCATCGCCTGTCTCCAGTTCGCCCCCGCCCGCGCGCAGGAACCGGCGGCGAGCGCGGCCGCCACGGAGGCGGCGATCCCGGCTGCTACCGGCCAGTGGACCCACGCGATCACGCTGATGGGCGAGCCCAAATACGGCCCCGGCTTCAAGCATTTCGACTACGCCGACCCGGCCGCGCCCAAGGGCGGCATGGTGCGCCTCGGCATGCAGGGCGGGTTCGACAACTTCAACATGATCGTCTCGGGCCTGAAGGGCGACCTCGAAGGCGGCGTGCTGCAGATCTACGATACGCTGATGACCGAATCCTCGGACGAGCCGTTCACGTCCTACGGCCTGCTGGCCGAGGCGGTCCGGGTCGCCCCCGATCTCGGATCGGTCTCGTACCGCCTGCGCGACGACGCCCGCTGGCATGACGGCCAGCCGATCACCCCCGAGGACGTGGTCTGGTCCTACGGCGTGCTGAAGGCCAACAGCCCATTCTACGCCGCCTATTATCAGACGGTCGCCAAGGCCGAGGCGACCGGGCCGCACGAGGTGACCTTCACGTTCACCGAGACGGGCAATCGCGAATTGCCGCAGGTGATCGGCCAGTTGCGGGTGCTACCCAAGCACTGGTGGACGGGCAAGGACGCCAACGGCAAGCCGCGCAGCCCGACCGAGACCACCCTGGAGCCGCCGCTCGGCTCCGGCCCCTATCGGCTCGCCAAGTTCGAGCCGGGCCGCAGCGTCACCTACGCCCGCGTGCCGGATTACTGGGGCAAGGACCTGCCCGTGAATGTCGGGCGGTACAATTTCGACACCGAGCGCCACGAATACTTTCGCGACGGTACCGTTCTGGTCGAGGCCCTGAAGGGCGACCTCTACGACTTCCGGGCCGAGAACATCGCCCGCAATTGGGCGACCGCCTACGACGATTTCCCGGCCGTCAAGGAAGGGCGCCTGATCAAGGAGGCGTTCCCAGAACGCGGCATGGGCATCATGCAGGCCTTCGCGTTCAACACGCGACGGGACAAGTTCAAGGATCCCCGGGTCCGCCGGGCGTTCAACCTGGCACTCAACTTCGAGGAGATGAACAAGAACCTGTTCTATGGCCTCTACAAGCGGATCAACTCCTACTTCTTCGGCTCGGAACTAGCGTCCTCGGGCCTGCCCGAGGGGCAGGAGAGAGAGATCCTGGAGAGCGTCAAGGACAAGATCCCGGCTTCGGTCTTCACCGCGTCCTTTGCCAACCCGGTCAACGAGAACCCGGAGGCCGTGCGGAAGAACCTGCGTGAGGCCGTGGGGCTGTTGCGCGAGGCCGGCTACGAGCTGCGCGGCGGCAAGATGGTCAACAAGACGACCGGCGAAGCGCTGACCGTCGAGTTCCTGGAGTTCCAGAACGCGTTCGAGCGGGTGATCCTGCCCTTCGCGGCGCAGCTGAAGCTGATCGGCATCGATGCGACGATGCGGGTGATCGACGCCGCGCAGTACCAGAACCGGATCCGCGACTTCGACTTCGACATCACCACCAACGCCTGGGGCGAGTCGCTGTCGCCGGGCAACGAGCAGCGCGAGTTCTGGGGCTCGGCGGCGGCCGACAAGTCGGGCTCGCGCAACCTGATCGGGATTAAGGATCCCGGGATCGACGCGCTGATCGAGAAGGTCATCTATGCCAAGGACCGGGCCGGGGTGATCGCCGCGACCAAGGCGCTCGACCGGGTGCTGCTGGCCCACGATTACGTCGTGCCGCAATGGTCGGCGAGCGAGCAGCGGACCCTGCGCTGGAACCGGTTCAGCCACCCCGCCGTCCTGCCGCGCTACGCCGGCTCCGGCTTCCCGACGACCTGGTGGTACGACGATACCCGCGCGGCCAAGACCGGAGCCCCGCGGTGACGGGCCGGTCCTGGCAGCCGAGCCGGCGCGGCCTCATCCTCGGCGCCGGCGCGCTCGCCGCGATCCGTCCCGCCTGGGCCGACGGCGAGGAGCGCCACGGCCTGTCGAGCTTCGGCGAGCTGAAATACGGCCCCGGCTTCGAGCATTTCGACTACGTGAACCCGATCGCCCCCAAGGGCGGCCGGTTCTCGACACAGCTCGCCGGCACCATCGGCAACCAGTCGCTCAACACCTTCAACACGCTCAACATCTACGTGCTGCGCGGCGACGGTGCGGCCGGGCTGGACCAGACCTTCGACAGCCTGATGGTCCGCGCGCTCGACGAGCCGGACGCCGTCTACGGGCTGGTGGCGCGCGCCGTGACGGTGAGCCCGGACGGGCTGATCTACCGGTTCGCGCTGCGCCCGCAGGCGCGGTTCCACGACGGCTCGCGGCTGACCGCCCGGGACGCCGCCTTCAGCCTCACGCTCCTGCGCGACAAGGGTCATCCCTCGATCTCCGAGGTGATCCGTCCGATGACCGAAGCCCGGGCCGAGGGCGACGAGACGCTCGTCGTCACCTTCGCCGAGGGCCGCGCCCGGGACCTGCCGTTGTTCGTGGTCCAGCTGCCGATCTTCTCGGCGGCCTATTACGGCGGGCGCGACTTCGAGGCCTCGAGCCTGGAGGCTCCGCTGGGCTCCGGCCCCTACCGCGTCGGCACCGTCGATCCCGGCCGCTCCATCGGGCTGGACCGGGTTCCGGATTACTGGGCGGCGGACCTCGCCGTGGCGGCCGGGCAGAACAACTTCGACACGATCCGCTACGAGTATTTCCGGGATCGCACCGTGGCGTTCGAGGCGTTCAAGAGCGGCGCCTTCACGTTCCGCGAGGAGTTCACAGCCCGGGTCTGGGCCACCGGCTACGACTTTCCCGCCGCCACCGAGGGGCGGGTGATCCGACAGACCGTGCCGGATGCGCGGCCGAGCGGGACGCAGGGCTGGTGGATCAACACCCGCCGCGCGCCGTTCCGCGACCCGCGCATCCGCGAGGCGATCGGCCTGTGCTTCGACTTCGAATGGTCGAACCGCAACCTGATGTACGGCGCCTACACGCGCACCGCCTCGTTCTTCGAGAATTCCGACCTCAAGGCCACCGGCAAGCCCTCGGCAGAGGAACTGGCCCTGCTGGAGCCGATCAAGGACCTGCCCCCGGAGGTGTTCGCCGAGGCCTGGACGCCGCCGGTTTCGGACGGGTCCGGGCAGGACCGGGCGCTGCTCAAGCGGGCCGACGCGCTTCTGCGCGAGGCCGGCTGCACCCGCCAGGGCGGCGGCCTGCTGCTGCCGGGCGGTCAGCCCCTGGCGATCGAGTTCCTGGACGACGATCCCGTCTTCCAGGCGGTGACCCAGCCGTTCATCCGCAACCTCGGCCTGCTCGGCGTGAAGGCGACGCACCGCACCGTAGACCCATCGCAGTATCAGGCCCGCGTCAACGATTTCGACTTCGACGTCACGTCCCGTCGCTTCTCCGGTGGCGTTACGCCAGGCACGGAATTGCGCGAGCTCTACGGCTCCCGGGCGGCGGCCACCAAAGGCTCCAACAACCTGTCGGGGATCGCGGACCCGGCGGTCGACGCGCTGCTCACGGCCATCGCGGATGCCAAGTCCCGCGCCACGCTGAGCACCGCGTGCAAAGCCCTCGACCGCGTGCTGCGGGCCCAGCGTCTCTGGGTGCCGATGTGGTATTCCGGCGCCCACCGCCTCGCCCTGTGGGACGTCTACGGGCGCCCGGCGAATCCGCCGAAATACGATCTCGGCGCCCCCGGCACCTGGTGGTTCGACGCCGCCAAGGCCAAGCGGATCGGGCGGGACTGAGACCATGCTCGGCTACATCCTGCGCCGCATCGGCCTGATGATCCCGACCCTGTTCGGGATCATGCTGATCACCTTCACCATCGTGCAATTCGCCCCGGGCGGCCCGGTGGAGCGGGTTCTGTCGCAGATGAAGGGCCAGGGCGACGGCACCCTGTCGCGGGTCACCGGCGGGGGCGGCGACCTCGGCGGCGGCGGTCGTCCGGCAGGGGGCGGAGAGGGCAACTCCCGCTATCGGGGCGCGCAGGGGTTGAGCCCGGACTTCATCGCCAAGCTGGAGCAGCAATTCGGCTTCGACAAGCCGGCCCCGGAGCGTTTCGCCAAGATGCTGTGGGACTACGTCCGGTTCGATTTCGGCCGCAGCTATTTTCGCGACGTGACGGTGATCCAGCTGATCAAGGAGCGGCTGCCGGTCTCGATTTCGCTGGGGCTGTGGATGACGCTCTTGTCGTACGCGATCTCGATCCCGCTCGGTATCCGCAAGGCCGTGAAGGACGGCGAGCGCTTCGACCGCTGGACGTCCTTCGTGGTGATCATCGGCTACGCGATCCCGGGCTTCATGTTCGGGCTGATGCTGATCATCCTGTTCGCGGGCGGCTCATTCTATCAATGGTTCCCCCTGCGGGGCCTAACCAGCGAGGGCTGGGAGAGCTTCTCCGCCTGGCACAAGTTCACCGACTACGCCTGGCACCTGGCGCTCCCGCTCACCGCCCTGGTGATCGGCGCCTTCGCGACCTCGACCCTGCTGACCAAGAACTCGTTTCTCGACGAGATCCGCAAGCAATACGTCCTGACCGCCCGGATGAAGGGCCTGTCCGAGCGGCGCGTGCTCTACGGCCACGTCTTCCGCAACGCCATGCTGATCGTGATCGCCGGCTTCCCGGGCGCGTTCATCTCGGCCTTCTTCACCGGCTCGCTGCTGATCGAGACGATCTTTTCCCTCGACGGCCTGGGCGAGCTGTCGTTCCGGGCGATCGTCGGCCGCGACTACCCGGTGGTGTTCGCGACCCTCTACATCTTCTCCCTGCTCGGGCTGGCGGTGAACCTGCTCTCGGACCTGATCTACGTCTGGATCGACCCGCGCATCGATTTTTCCGCCCGGGCGACGTGAGGGCTCGGGCGCGCGGCCGATCGTTCCGCGTCGTCATCGGGGTGGTCGCCGCCAAGACGTTGAGCCGCTGGACAAGCTGACGATCCAATCCATCCGGATCTGCATCCGCTGTCGGGATCGGGCAATTTCTGAAGGCGGCCCAAGTGGATCCGCTCCAGTTATTTGTCATCGCGATCGCCCAGGTGCATTGATCCGGATCACAATTACGATAGCAGTGCCCGGGCCGTGCAACGTTGGATCGTACGGCGATCGTGACCGGAGCAACCATGCGCCTCTCGACCCTTCTCGTCGGCCTCTGTCTCGGAACCGCGCTGCCCGGCACGGTGCTGGCGCAGACGGCGCAGAAACCCGCTTCGGCCGCGGCGCCGGATCCGGCCTTGCTGAAGGTCGCCCGGGAAACGGTCGCGCAGATGCAGGGCGATCGCGCCGCCACGCTCAGCTCGATGGCCGCCCCGATGGTCGGCATGATGCAGCAGATCGGCATCAAGGAAGCCGACAAGGCGCAGGTGCTCGTGCAGGAGGTCGTGATGCCGACCCTGTCCGCGCATTACGACGAACTCCTCGATATCCAGGCTCGCGGCTTCGCCACGATTCTCGGCAAGGACGACCTGCAGGCGATCGCGGCCTTCTACGCCACGCCCACCGGCAAGCGCCTCGCGGCCGCCCAGCCGCAGCTCGCCCAGATCCAGCTGGCCGGCATGCAGCAATGGATGCAGGCGGTGGCGCCCGAGATGCAGGGCAAGATCGTCAAGGCGGTCCAGGACCACGGCTGGGGCCCGGGCGGCCAAGCGAAGCCGAAGTGATCGGCTGATCCGGACCGGGTGGCGGCGCGGGCCGCCTACGGCGTTCCTCCGCCACCCAGCACCCGCGCCACGGTGCTCCGCAGGGCCTGCGCGCTGCGATAGCCCACCGCGGCTGCGACCATGCCCGGTGGGCGGCCCTCGGCGGACAGTGCGAGCGCCCGGATCACCCGGGCCCGCGCCCGCCAATCGCCGAAGCTGAGCCCGGTCTCGGTGCGGAACCGCCGGGTCAGGGTGCGTCGGCTCGCCCCGGCGCGGTCGGCCCAGGCGTCGAGGTCGTCGGCGGCGGCGGGATCCTCGATCAGGCCGAGGCAGACCCGGCGCAGGCGGGCATCCCGCGGCAGCGGCAGGGTCAGCGGCGTCTCGGGCGCCCGGCCGATCTCGTCGAGCACCAGGGCGGCGAGGTGACCGCCGCGGCCGGCCTCGTCGTACAGGACCGGTTCCTCCGCAAGGGCGGTCAGGGCCGAAGCCAGGAGCGCGGAGACCGCGATCACCCGGCAGATCGTCGGAAACGCGTCCACGGCGGCGGGGTCGAGATAGGCCGTGCACAAGGCCACGGGTCCGTGGGTGACCGTGGCGTGGGGCAAGCCCGGCGGGATCCAGAGGGCGTGCCCCTCCGGCACGACCCACGTGCCGTCCTCGGCCGCGGCGCTCATCAGCCCTGCCGTTGCGTAAAGGAGCTGCGCCCGGATGTGTGCATGCAGGCCGGTGCCGCTCCCGGCCGGAAGCGGCTTGCGGACGACCGCGACCGGCCGCGGCACATGTTCGTAGTCGGCAGCGGCGGTCGATCGCGGCACCACCGGCGATTTTGGCCCGTTCGCATCCATATCCGGCCCGACACCGCCATCGGGCCAGGGTATCAGCGGTCGATCCCGGAGGATACGCCGCGATGGATGCCGAAACCCTGTCCCGCCGCACGCTGCGCTTCGTCAACGTCGCGCACGCTCTCGACCACTACGTGCTGCTGATCTACCCGACCGCGGTGATCGCCATCGCGGCCCAGACCGGCCTGAGCTACGGCGAGCTGATCGGGCTGGCGACCGGCGCGTTCGTGGCCTTCGGGTTGTGCTCGCTGCCGATGGGCTGGCTCGCGGACCGGTTCGGCCGGCGCAACCTGCTGGCGGTGTTCTTCCTCGGCTACGGCCTGTCCTGCCTCGGGGTGGCGAGCGCCACCACGCCGCTGAGCTTCGCGCTCTGGCTATGCGTGCTCGGCCTCGCCTCGGCGATCTACCACCCGGTCGGCTCGACCATGCTGGTGACCCATGCGCGCCGACTCGGCCGCGACCTCGGCATCAACGGCGTCTGGGGCAATCTCGGCGCGGCCTCGGCCTCGGGCGTCACCGCGCTGCTGGCCGCCAGCGTCGGCTGGCGGGCCGCCTTCGTGGTCCCGGGCCTCGTCTGCCTCGCCTGCGGTGCCGCCTTCCTGGCGATGGTGCCGGGCGACGGCGAGGCCGGCGGCAAGAAGGCCGGGGGCGCGGCCGCGATCGCAGTGAGCCGACCCTGGGCGCTGATGGCGCTGTATGGGGTCGCGATCTTCGCGGGCGGCGTCACCTTCAACCTGACGACGATCAGCCTGCCCAAGGTGATCGACGAGGGCGTCGGCCAGGCGCTGCCGCTGGCGCTGATCGGCTCGCTCGCCACCGTGGTTTTCCTGGTCGGGGCGCTGATGCAGCTCGCCATGGGCCGGCTGATCGACCGCTTCAGCCTGCCGTCCTTGTTCGTCACCCTCTCGGTGCTGCAGCCGCTGGGGCTGGCGCTCGCGGCGCTGAGTACCGGCCTGCCGCTGCTCGCCGGGCTGATGCTGGCCATGACGGCGATCTACGGCCAGGTAGTGATCAACGACGCGATGATCGCCCGCTACGTGCCCCCGGCTTACCGGGCCCGGGCCTACAGCGTACGTTACTTCGTCGGCTTCACCGCCAGCGGCTTCGTGGTTCCGGCGATCGCGGTGCTGCACGACCGCGGCGGCTTCGCGCTGGTGCTCGGCATCGCGGCCACCTGCGGCGCGGTGATCTGGCTCGCGGCGCTCGGCTTCCTGAAGCTGACGCAGGGCGAGCCGCGCCCCGCCCTGGCGGCGGCGGAGTAGGGATGACGATTTGCGAGCCCGGGCCGGCGCTGCTACGCGGCGGCGGTTCCGAGCCGCGAGCCCGCCCTTGACCACACTCTCCCTCGTCATCAGGCCCGAGCGGCCGGAGGACGCACCCGCGATCGATCGCCTCCAGGCCCGGGCCTTCGGTCCCGGACGGTTCGCCCGCACCGCCTATCGCCTGCGCGAGAAGGCGGCCGAGCGGATGGACCTCGGCGTCACCGCCTCGGTCGGCAGCTTCCTGGTGGGCTCGGCGCGGATGGGGCCGGTGCGCACCGGGTCTTCGCGCTTCGTCATGCTCGGTCCACTGGCGGTCGACCCGAGTTTCGAGGGCCGCGGCATCGGCGGCACCCTGACCCGCGCGGCGATCGAGGCGGCGCGGCAGGCCGGCGAGGGTCTGGTGATCCTGGTGGGCGACGCACCCTATTACAGCCGCTTCGGCTTCACCCCTGTGCCGCCGGGCCGCCTGACCCTGCCGGGACCCGTGGACCCGGCCCGCGTCCTATGGCTGGAACTGGCCGACGGTTTTCGCCAGGGCATATCGGGCGCCGTGGAAGCGTTGCGCCCGGAAGAGTCCCGGTCTTGAGGTCTCTGTCGGTTCGCGGCGCGGTTGCGGTCACGCCCGCCGCAACGCCAGGGCCGCGATCAGCCCGGCGGTGAGCAGCGCCAGGGCCACGGGGGTCGCCGAGGTCGCGGGCCAGGCCGAGGCCGCGGCTGTGAACAGGGCCCCGAAGGTCATCTGGGTGAAGCCGTAGAGGCTGGAGGCCGAGCCCGCCGCGTGCGGATCGACGTTCATCAGCCCGGCCACCGCGTTGGGGCTGAGCAGGCCGACCCCGACCGCGTAGGCGAAGAGCGGCACGATCAGGGTCACGACGCCGAGCATCCCGCTCCGGTCGACCAGCAGCAGCGCCAGCGCCGCCGCGATGCAGAGCAGGTTGCCGCTGCGAGCCGCCTTGCGGATCGGCACCCGGGTCGCGAGCCGGCTCGCCAGCACGGCGCCGCCGACCATGCCGAACACGACGATCAGGCAATCGAACCCGACCTCCTGCGAGGAGCGCCCGAGCCGGTCCACCAACAGGAACGGCGCCACCGCCAGGAACGCGTAGAGGCTGGTGCCGCCGCAGGCCCCGGCGACCAGATAGGCGCGGAACACGGGTACCTTCACCAGCCGCAGGTAGCCCGCCAGGATCGCCACGAGTCCCGGCAGAGCCACCTTGTGCCGATTGGTCTCCGGCAGGGTGAACACCACGAGGGCGCCGAGCACCGCGACGATCCCGGCGAGCACCACGAACACGGCGCGCCAGCCGAAGGCCTCGTTCACCACCCCGCCGATCGCCGGGGCCAGGGCGGGGGTCAGCGTCATGGCGGTGGTGAGGATCGCGAGCTTCCGGGCCGCGTCCTCCCGGGTCGAGACGTCCCGCACCATGGCCCGGCCGATCACCAGGGAGCCGCAGGCCCCGAGCGATTGCAGCACACGCGCCACCAGGAGCACGCCGATGCTCTGAGCCGGGATCGCCAGCAGCAGCCCGGCGAGGTAGAGGCCGAGCCCGCCGATCAGGATCGGACGCCGCCCGAACCGGTCGGAGAGCGGCCCGTACAGCAGCTGGCCGCCCGCGAGCCCGATCAGGTAGACCGTGATGGTGAGTTGCGCGGCGGCCGTCGTGATGCCGAGGTCGGCAGCGGCGGAGGCGAGCGCGGGCACAAAGATGTGCAGCGCCACCGTGCCGGTCATGGTCACGCCGACCAGCAGCGGCAGGGGCGCCCGGCGCGCTGCCGGTTCCGGACTTCGATCGGGCAAGCGGAATCCTTATCGGTGTCTGACCCGAACGGAGATCGGGTCGCGGACGCCTCAAGGCAAAGGCCGGGCCTGAACGCCCGGCCGGGTCGCCGCTAGTTCTTCGGCGTCGGCAGGGGCGCGTTCTGGTCCTTAGTCGGGCCGTCGACCTCCAGGTCCTTGGCGCGATCCACCGCCTCGGGGTTGGCCTGAGCCGGCGGCTCCTTGGCGGCCGGGGCGGACGGCGCCGTCGGCTCGGCCGGGATCAGGCTCGACGGCGTGCCGTGCTGGTCGCCGTCATGAGCACCGGCCGGCGGAGCCGGAGCGTTGCGGTCGCTCGACTCGCTCGGCGCCCGGGGGCTGCCGGCGGACTTCTCCTCGACCGGCTTGGCCGTGCTGGTGTCGGCGGGCTTGGCCGGGCTGTCCTTGCCCTCGGAGCCCTTTCCGGCCGCGGGCTTGGCAGCCGAAGGCTTCTCCTCGGACGCCGGCGCGGGTGCGGGCTTGTCCTCGGGCTTGGCGGCGGCCGGAGCGGCCTCGGGCTTCGCCTCGGTCTTCTCGACGGCGGGCAGAGGCTTGGGGCTGTCGGCGTTGTTGCGCAGGTAGGCGATGACGTTGGCCCGGTCCTGCGGCGACGCGATGCCGGCGAAGGCCATCTTGGTGCCCTTGGCGTAGGCCTTCGGGTTGGTGAGGAACGCGTCCAGGTCGTCGTAGGTCCAGGTGCCGCCCTTCTCCTTCAGGGCCGCCGAGTACTCGAAGCCGGCATGCCCCCCCTTCGGGCGCTCGACCACGCCGTACAGGTCCGGGCCGACCTTGTTCGGGCCGCCCTTCTCGAAGTTGTGGCAGGCATGACAGGCCTTGGTGCCGGCCTCGCCCTTCTCGACGTTGGCGCTGGCGAGCCGGACGGCGATTGGCTCGACCTTGGCCTCCGGTGCCGCCGCGGCGGTCTGCGGCTCAGGCTCGGGCAGGTCGTAGCCGGCTTTGCCGGCCGGCTTCGGATGGTAGATCAGCTCGGCGACGAAACCCGATCCGGCCGCGAACAATAAGGCGCCGAGGACGGCACCGAGAACCTTGTTCACCTCGAACGAGTTCATGCTCTTCTCTCGATCTGCCCATGCCCGTCACAGGCAGGCACGCCGGGACACAGGACCTTGGAAGATTTCAAGGGTGCTTAGCCGTTCCGGCACGATCTTGACAATGCCGGTGGGGGGATACGTTCCGTCGCGGGGCGAAACGCGCGTTCCAAATCGCCGAGCTTGTTACCCGGCGGCATCATTTTGCCGGATCGTGTGGCCCGGCGCCCCGGTCCCGCAAGGGACGACAACCCGGAGCAGGCCTGCTAAGCACCCGCGCTTCGCTGGCGGACGCCTCAGCCTCAGGTCCGAGCCCTTCATGTCCGATCCCCTCGTGCTGATCCCGGCCCGCCTCGCCGCGACGCGCCTGCCGAACAAGCCGCTGGCCGAGATCGCCGGCGAGGCGATGATCGTCCATGTCTGGCGGCGGGCCATGGAGGCCGGGATCGGTCCGGTGGTGGTGGCGACCGACACGGCCGCGATCGCCCACGCCGTCGAGGCGGCCGGCGGCATCGCGGTGATGACCCGGGCCGACCACCCATCCGGCTCGGACCGCCTCGCCGAGGCGCTGGAGAGCGTCGATCCGGCGGGGCACCATGACGTGGTGGTCAACGTGCAGGGCGACCTGCCGACCATCGACCCGGCGATCATTGGGGCCTCGATCGGCCCGCTTTCCGACCGCACGGTGGACATCGTCACGCTCTGCGCACCGATCACCGATCCGCACGAGGCGGAGAACCCCAACGTGGTCAAGCTCGTGGGCCATCAGGTCGGCCCGGGGCGGCTGCGTGCGCTCTACTTCACCCGCGCCCGCGCCCCCTGGGGCGACGGCGCGCTCTGGCATCATATCGGCCTCTACGCCTATCGCCGCTCCGCGCTGACCCGCTTCGTCGCCCTCCCCCCCGGCGAGCTGGAGACGCGGGAAAAGCTGGAGCAATTGCGGGCGCTGGAAGCCGGCATGCGCATCGATGCCGTCATCGTCGACGACCTGCCGCTCGGCGTCGACACCCCAGCCGACCTGGAGCGCGCCCGCGCCCTGCTCCAGGCCCGACGCCTGAACTGAACGCATGACCAACGCACCGACGCCCATCACCGACCGCACCATCGCCTACCAGGGCGAGCCCGGGGCCAATTCGCACATCATCTGTGCGCAGGCCTTTCCGGACTGGACGCCGTTGCCCTGCCCCACCTTCGAGGACGCCTTCGCGGCGGTCACGGAGGGCCGGGCCCGGCGGGCCATGATCCCGATCGAGAACTCGATCGCCGGCCGGGTGGCCGACATCCATCACCTGATCCCGACCTCGCCGCTGCACATCGTGGCCGAGCACTTCCTGCCGATCCACTTTCAGCTGATGGTCCTGCCGGGCACGGCGCTGGAGGCGGTGCGGACCGTGCACAGCCATGTCCACGCGCTCGGACAGTGCCGACGGATCGTCCGGCGGCTCGGCGTGAAGGCCGTGGTCGCCGGCGACACGGCGGGCGCGGCCCGCGAGGTCGCGGAGATCGGGGACCCGAGCCGGGCCGCCCTGGCACCTGCGCTCGCCGCCGAGGTCTACGGCCTCGACATCCTGGAGCGCGACGTCGAGGACGAGGCGCACAACACCACCCGCTTCGTGGTGTTCTCCCCCGATCCCGAGCCGGCCGCGGCCGGGGCCGGCCCGTGCGTGACGAGCTTCGTGTTCCGCGTCCGCAACATCCCGGCCGCGCTCTACAAGGCACTGGGCGGGTTTGCGACCAACGGCGTCAACATGTCGAAGCTCGAGAGCTACATGATGGACGGCGAGTTCACCGCCACGCAGTTCTACGCGGAGGTGGACGGCCACCCCGAGGATCCGGGCCTCGCCCGGGCGCTCGACGAACTCGGCTATTTCTCCCGCGAATTGCGGGTGGTCGGCACCTACCCGGCCCACCCGTTCCGCGAGGCCGCGCGGCCGGCGGCGGAGTAAAGGCATCTGGAGGGCGTCTGCGGGACGGGTTCGCAGTAACGACAATCCGTAACTACGCTACACCGTGGGCTTTCAGTGGGAGCCCGAGAAGGATGCGGCGAACCAAGCCAAGCATCTCATCGGATTCCGCCAAGCGGCCGAGATCTTTCGCGGTTTTAGGCTGACCCGCGAAGACACGCGCCGCGACTATGGCGAGCGTCGGTTCATCGCACTGGGTCTGTACGATGATGCTGTGCTGCGGGTGGTCTACGTTCAGAGGGCGGCGACATCCGCATCATCTCGGCATGGAAGGCGAGCCGCCATGACAGGCAAGTCTACGCAGAGGCGCGTACCAGAGCGGGCGGCGAGCGTCCGGTTTGACGACTATACCGACATGCCCGCGGCAGAGCCGCTCAGCCCGGCGTTCAACGTCTTGGATGACGCGGAGATCGAGCGGCGAGCCGCAGCCGACCCCGATGCCGGATCAATTCCGCCGGGCTTCTGGGACGAGGCTTCACCGTCGACCGTCGAGACGAAGGAGCAAATCACGCTACGCCTTGACTCGGATGTGCTGCGGCATTTCCGGAGCGCCGGAAAGGGCTACCAATCGCGGATCAACGCGGTGCTCAAAAGCTACGTCAGGGCGCAGGACAAACGACGTTAGGGCGGCCTCACTCCCGCCGCAGCACCGTATCCGCGGCGAGGTCCGACCAGAACCCCGGCCGAAAGTCGCGCTTGAGCGCCTCCGGATCGTAGATCGTCTCGACCCAGGTCAGGAAATCGATGCCCCTCGCCTCACCCTCCACCAGGTACCGGGCGAAGAATGCGTCGAGGATGCCGGTCTTGGCAAAGCGGAGATGGCCGTAGCGGGCCGAGAGCTGGCGGGCGGCCTCGGCCACCGGGCGGCCCTCGTGCAGGATCAGGTAGAGCGCCGAGGCGAGCCCGGCCCGGTCGGCGCCCGACTTGCAGTGCATCACCGCCGGGTACTGGATGTCGGCGAAGAAGGCCTTCGCGCGGAGCAGGGTGTCCCGGTCGGGTGCCTCGCGGGAGCGCAGGACGAACTCCACCAGCGTGAGCCCATGCCGCTCGCACGCCTCGCGCTGCAGCGGCCACGAGCCGTGCTCGCGCCCGCCGCGCAGGGAGATGATCGTGCGGACGCCCTCCCCCCGGAAGCGGGCGAGCTGGTGCGGGCCGGGCTGGGCTGAGCGCCAGATCCGACCCGTGCCCACCCGGTGTCGGTTGAGATAGGCCAGCCGGAACACGCCGTGATCGATCAGCAGCATGTTCGCCCAGGCCTTCAGCCGGTCGCCGGGGCCGGCGATCGGCCGCTCGAAGCGGGCGATCCGGGCCATGCGGCGCGCGTAGCGCGTTTCGGGCTTGAGGAAGCGGTTGAACACGATGAGGCTGCCGCGGAATCGGGAGCCGGCTCTACCAGCCCCCCGGAAGCCCGGCAATTCATCCGTCCGACCGCCCGATCGCGGCCTTTCCCCACCCCCACCGGAAAGTTCCGAAAAAACGGCGTCGATCTTGCCTTCACTCTGCCCGGATCGGGATCGAACCTGGGCGGACCGCGCGGGTTATCCGCAGGTCGCAAGGGGGAAGGCCGGAAGCCCATGAGCACGCGCACCACGAGCATCCGCCGGGCTCGCGAGGCCGACCTCGGCAGCCTGTCGACGGTGTTCGATGCGTCGTGGCGCGAGGCCTATCGCGGCATCATACCCGGCGTCGCGCTCGAGCGGCTGATCGCCGGGCGCGACCGGCCGTGGTGGCGCAGCGCACTACGCCGGGGCCGCCCGATCGCGCTGGTCGAGACCGGCGAGCGGGTGGTCGGCTACGCCGCCTACGGGCGCACCCGCAGCCGGGCGCTCGGCACGGAAGCCGAAATCGACGAGCTCTACCTGCTGCCGGAATACCAGGGCATCGGCCTCGGACGCCGCCTGTTCAAGGCGGTGCGCAACGATCTCGTCGATCACGGGCTGACCCAGCTGGGCGTGTGGAGCCTGGAGGACAACGACCGGGCCGGCGCCTTCTACGAAGGTCTCGGGGGCCGGGCCGGGCCGCGGGTGATGGACCGGGTCGCGGGCGTCGCCCTGCCCAAAGTCGGATACCTGTTCAGCTAACGTTTCCTGGGACTCGTCGCCGGCCCCGCACCGATACTGATTTGCATCGCGGGGCCAGGCATCTAAGAGGTCCGGGAAGCGGTGCAGACCGCATCCCGGAAGCGATACGCCATGAACATCGACGCCATCCCGCTCGGCAAGAAGCCCCCGCACGACGTCAACGTCATCATCGAGGTGCCGCTTGGCGGCGAGCCGATCAAGTACGAGATGGACAAAGAGTCCGGGGCGCTGGTGGTCGACCGGTTCCTCTATACGCCGATGTTCTACCCCGGGAATTACGGCTTCATCCCCCACACCCTGTCGGGCGACGGCGATCCCTGCGACGTGCTCGTGGCCAACACCCGCGCGGTGCTGCCGGGCGCGATCATCAGCGCCCGCCCGGTCGGCGTGATGGTGATGCAGGACGAGGGCGGCGAGGACGAGAAGGTCATCGCGGTGCCATCCCGCCACCTGACCAAGCGCTACGACCGCGTCGAGAACTACACCGACCTGCCCGACATCACGATCCAGCAGATCCAGCACTTCTTCGAGCACTACAAGGATCTGGAGCCCGGCAAGTGGGTGAAGTTCGTCCGCTGGGGCGACAAGGAAGAGGCCCACCGGCTGATCGAGGAAGCGATCGAGCGGGCCAAGGCCAAGAAGTAATTTTTTCGACGACAGGTAGACTGGGCCCTCCCCTCCCCCCTCTGCGGGGGAGGGTGGCTCCCGGAGAGGAGAGGTCGCGGCAGGCGTGAAATCCTGCGCCGTCGCGTTGCCCTTCTTGCAGAACTTCGGCGCGACCCGCCCTGACGGCCGGCCCACCCTCCCCCGCGCAGAGGGAAGGGAGCGGCGTATTTCAGGCGCTTACTGACAAACCCGATCGGTAAGCCGGCGCACCGCCTTCACCCGTCGATGCGGCGCAGGCCGGCCTTGTAGCGCCGGGCATTCTCGACGTAGCGCAGGGCCGCCTGCCGCAGACCCTCCACGGCCTCGGGATCGAGGGTGCGCACGGCCTTGGCCGGCGACCCGACGATCAGGCTGTTGTCCGGAAATTCCTTGCCCTCGGTCACCAGCGCGTTGGCCCCGACGAGGCAGCCCCGGCCGATCCTGGCGCCGTTCAGCACCGTCGCGCCCATGCCGATGAGGCTGCCGTCGCCGATCGTGCAGCCGTGGACGATGGCACCGTGGCCAACCGTGACATCCGTTCCGATCGTCAGCGGGAAACCGGGATCGACGTGCATGATCACGCCCTCCTGCACGTTGGTGCGGTCGCCGATGCGGATCGGCTCGTTGTCGCCGCGCAGAGCCGCCCCGAACCAGATGCCGACATCGAGCCCGAGATGGACCCGGCCGATCACCTGAGCGTCCGGCGCGATCCAGACCCGGGCGGGATCGGCCAGCTCCGGGGCGTGGTCGTCGAGGGCGTAGAGCGGCATGGTTGGCTTCCGTCGCGGTGCTGATGTCTCGGGAGCGACGCGGCCGACGATGGGCATCGCCTGTCGCCGGAATGGCACAGGTCCGGGTCGCCTGCCAGTGCTAGGCTGGCGTTGCAACCGGGGGCGAGGCGCGGGCTTGAAGCGGATCACGGCATCGATCGGGCTCGCCGGCCTGCTGCTCGCGCAATCGGCCGACGCGGCGGACTGGCACGATAGCGTCCGACGGGGCGGCTTTCGTGCCACCTGCGAGGACCTCGCGACGTTCTGCTTCGCGGATGCCTGCGGGGGCGATCAGATCGATGCCGCCGAGACCTGCCGGGCGCGCTGCCCGAGCGCGGTGATCCTCAGCGTCGTGCCAGCCGCCTGCCGGATCCCTGGCACTACATCCGGACCGATTCTCCGAAGCCGCGGCTGAGATGTCGGCATGATCCGATCCGGGCAAGACGAAGGATCAGAAGTCATCGCCGAGAAAAAAAACGTCGGCCTGCGGCAACGAAACGCGGAACCCGGCATTGACCGTGCTCAAACAGCTCACGAGTCACCTCGACAACGCGGACCGTTACTCGCGCAAGCGCGAGACCGGAAGCAAACAGCATGATCAACGACGATCTTCACCCGCCGCATGCCGGTCTGAACGCGGATCCCATTCTGTACGGGGTTGCGGCCGGATTGGCCGCCCTGTTTCCGCCGGTGCTGTTGCACGGCCGGGACTCGGCCGACCTGACCGCGCCGTCAGACGGCGACGAGGATCGGGAGACGCGCGACACGGAGTGAGCGCGACGTGCCGGTAATGCGGGCGCAACGGCTCCCGACCGTCACGCGGCGAGCCGCGCGATCAGCAGCACCGTCGCCAGGATCGGTGCAGCGGCAGCAAGCCAGAGCGCCCCGGAATGGATCGCGGGCGGCGCGGTGAAGCGAAGGGGCCTCGAGACGCCAGCGCGCAGCGGCGCCCGATCCCTCAACCCGATACCGACTGCCATGCGCCGCCTCCTCGATACCCGAGGAGAAAATCCCGATCGCCCTCAAGGGCGTCTGAATCGTGGGCGGCGTTCGTGCAGCGTGGTGAATTCGGCCTTAAGCC
Source organism: Methylobacterium sp. WL64 (assembly GCF_008039945.1). Classification (NCBI taxonomy): domain Bacteria; kingdom Pseudomonadati; phylum Pseudomonadota; class Alphaproteobacteria; order Hyphomicrobiales; family Methylobacteriaceae; genus Methylobacterium; species Methylobacterium sp. WL64. The sequence goes on along the minus strand of NZ_VRVA01000054.1, from coordinate 19,801 downwards.
GGCCGACGTGGCCCGCCCTATTCCGCGTTGCCCGAATCGGCGGAAACCCCAGGAGCGGAGACGGCGGGAACCGTCCTGCCGCTCAAACGACCAGTGACCGGGCAGATTGGGCGGTCAGAGCGCCCGGTCGAATTTCAGCTCGCCGTTCGGGCTCTTCAGCACCAGCTGGGAGCCGACCAGGTCCCATACCGCCGCGGTGCGCAGGGCGACGAAGAACGCCTGCTCGGTGGCCGCAAGACCCTTGTCGCAGCTCTTCTTGGTGAGGGCGAGGGGACCGACCGCGAGGTGCTGATCTTTGAGCGGGAAGGCGGTCGCCGCGAAGGTGTTGCAACCGCCGTAGCCGCGGGCGCGGTACTGCTTGTCGATGATGAAGCTCGGACGGTCGCCGCCGGTGAAGGGCTTGCCGTTGAGGCTCACCGCCGTCCAGGTCGAGTCGAGCGGGAAGATCTTCTCGCTCGCCTTCGTGCCGGGCACGTATTGCGGCTTCTTCTCTTCCTCGCCGCCGGGGCGGCGGTTGCCTCGGCCGAAGCCCGTGGGCGCTCCGCCGCCCATCTGGGCTTGGGCCTGCGTGGCGGCAGTCAGGTCCACGGCCATCACGGCACAGGCCAGGATAGCGATCAGCACCGCTCTCATCGTTCCGCCCTCATCGTGCGCGCACGGCGCCCAGTCCATCGTCCATCCGGGGGACGCGACGGCCGCCCGACTCCCCCCTGAGTCGCACGGCGTGGTCGCCCCGAATCCATACACTCCGGCGCATGCGACGGAATTTCAGCACAATTATGGTCGTGGCGCATCGCGCGGTGCCCGGAAACGATCGGCGACCGATATCGTTGTCGATCATCCCGAAAGGGACCAACGACGGGTGGAGGACGACGTGGCAGGATCGGACGAGGGCGGCCAAGCCGGGGCGAGCACGCTGGCGATGAGCCCGGCGCAGTCGCGGGCGGCCCGGGGGCTGCTCGGATGGTCCGAGGCGGAACTCGCCGCCAAGGTCGGCCTCGACGAGCGGTTCGTGCGCGATTTCGAGAGCGGCTACGGCGACCCGCCGAGCGGGCAGATCGAAGCCCTGCGCAGCGCGCTCTGCACGGCGGGCGCAGTGTTCGACGACGTGCCGAATCCCGGTGTCCATCTGGCGGCCCAGGCCAAGGCCGACGAGGGCGTCCGGCTCGGCGCGCTCACCACGGAGAACGATCGGTAGAGCCCGCCGCGGACGGCGCCGCTCATGGCGCGTTCAGCCGCCGGGGCCGATAGCCGGAGGGCAAGACCTGCTCGCCGTCCCAGGAGCGATCCGTGACCGTTCACGCCAGCCCCACGATCCGCAACGGTGCCCCGGGCGCCTCCGCGACGGGGGCACGCTGATGCGGGCCGACGCCTTCCTGACCGCCTCCGACGCGCTGCCGGTGGCGGATCTCTCCACCTTGGTGGAGCGGGGCGGCCTTGTCGTGGTCGCGCCCCATCCCGATGACGAGAGCCTGGGCTGCGGCGGCCTGATCGCGGCGGCCCGCGCGGCGGGACGGCCGGTGCATCTCGTGGTCGTGAGCGACGGGTGCGGCTCGCACACCCATTCCCGCCTGTACCCGCCGGAGGCGCTGCGCACCCTGCGCGAGGCGGAGACGCTCCGGGCGGTGTCGATCCTCGGCCTCGCGGCGGCGGACGTGACCTTTCTGCGCCTGCCCGACGCGCATGTGCCGAGCGACGGCCCCGAGGCTGAAGCCGCGGCGCACGCGGTGGTGCAGGCCGCGGCCCGGTGCGGTGCCGGCGCCGTCTTCGTGACCTGGCGACACGATCCCCATTGCGACCACAAGGCGGCCGCCGCCATCGTCGGACTGGCCCGGCGGCAGATGCCGGGCGTCGTGGTCTACGAATACCCGGTCTGGGGCTGGACCCTGCCGCCGGAGACCGAGGTCGGCCCGCCTCCGGATGGCCTGCGCCTGGACGTCTCGGCCCATCGCGAGACCAAGACCCGGGCGGTGGCGGCGCACGCGTCGCAGACCACCGACCTGATCTCGGACGATCCCCAGGGGTTCCGCCTCGAGCCCGCCATGATCGCGCGGCTCTGCGGCCCCTACGAGCGCTTCGTCAGGATCCCCGCATGAGCCGGCGAACCGAGACCCTCCCGGAGGATTACTTTGCCGGCATCTATGCCAGCGATCCGGATCCGTGGAAGTTCACGAGTTCGGCCTACGAGCGGGACAAGTACGCCGCGACGCTGGCGGCACTGCCGAGGCCGCGCTACCGCTCCGCCTTCGAGCCGGCCTGCGCGATCGGGGTGTTCACCCGCGCCCTGTCCGAACGCTGCGAACGGCTGCTCGCGGCCGATCCGGTCCTTGCCGCGGTCGAGGCGGCCCGCGCGCGCTGTGCCGACCGGCCGAGCGTGGAGATCCGCCAGGGCGCGCTCCCGGCGGACTGGCCGGAGGGCCGGTTCGACCTGATCGTGCTGGCCGAGTTCCTGTACTTCCTCGCCCCGCCCGACCTCGCCGCGCTGGTCCGGCGTGCCGGCGACGCGATCGAGCCCGGCGGCGACCTGATGCTGGTCCACTGGATCGGCGAGACGGACTATCCGCAATCGGGCGACGAGGCCGCCGAGAGCTTCATTGCGCAAGCCGCGCCGTTCGCAGAGCTGCTGCATCAGGCCCGGACCGACAAGTACCGGCTCGACGTGCTGCGCGCCGGAGACGCGGCGTGAGCACCACGGTCATCACCCTGAACAAAGGCCGGGGGGCGCATCTCGCCCGTCTGCTCGAAGGCCTCGCCCGCGGTGCCCCGCCAGACGCCTGCATCGTGGTCGAGATCGGCGGCGACGACTCGCCCTTGCCGGACCTGCCGTTTCCCATCGCGCGCGTCCCGTTCCGACGGGACGGCCTGCCGCTTGCGGCTGCGCGCAACGTCGGGCGCCGGGCAGCCCGCACCGACACGCTGATCTTCCTCGACGTCGATTGCATCCCGTCGAACGGCTTGGTCGCCGGCCTGTCGGGCGCAGTGGCCGAGCATGACGCCCTGATCTGCTGCGAGATCGGCTACCTGCCGGCCGGCGCGGTCACTGATGGCTGGCGGGAGGGGGACCTCCATCGGCTCGGCCATCCTCACCCGGTGCGCGCCTTCCCGGGGGCCGGCCTCGTGGCACCGGCACCGCAGCCCGGCCTGTTCTGGTCCCTGGCCTTCGTGGTGCGTGCCGCGACCTACGACCGGATCGGGGGCTTCGACGAGTCGTTCTCCGGCTACGGGGCCGAGGATACCGACCTGGCATTCCGGGCCGATGCGGCCGGGGTGCCAATCCTGTTCCTCGGCGGCCCGCGGGCCTACCACCAGCACCACGCGAGCTACGATCCGCCGCTGCAGCACTTCCGCGACATCGTCGCCAACGCCGGCCGCTTCCACACCCGCCACGGCTTCTGGCCGATGGACGGCTGGCTCGACGGGTTCAGTCGCCTCGGCCTGATCGCGGCCGACCGGTCGAACGGGATCGTGGTCTACCGCGATCCGACCCCGTCGGAGATGGCGGCGGCACGGCTGCCGGACACGCAGCCGTTCTGAGGGTGTCGTGAACGTCTTGCGTCGCGACCGATCATGCCGGCCGCGACGCAGGGCAAATCGCCCCTCCCCGTGGGGAAGGGCAAAGGCGGCCTCACGCCTTCATGGCATTCGCCTTCTCGATCAGCGCCTCGGCCATGCGGATCGACGCGATGTCGATCAGGCGGCCGTCGAGGGAGACGGCGCCGCGGCCGGCCTTGGCGGCTTCCTGCATGGCCTCCAGGATGCGGCGGGCCTTGGTGACCTCGGCCTCGGAGGGCGTGAACACCTCGTTGGCGAGGTCGATCTGCGAAGGATGGATCGCCCACTTGCCCTCGAAGCCCAGCGCGGCGCAGCGCTTGGCTGCCGACTTGTAGCCGTCCGGATCGGAGAAATCGCCGAACGGGCCGTCGATCGGGCGCAGGCCATAGGCGCGGCAGGCCACCAGCATGCGGTTCTGGGCGAACAGCCACGGGTCCTGCCAATGGGTCTGGCGGTTGCCGGCCTCGTCCTTGTCGGTGAGCACCGAGAAGTCGGCGTTGACGCCGCCGATCACCGTGGAGCGGGCGCGCGTCGAGGCGGCGTAGTCGGCCACGCCGAAGGACATCGCCTCGAGGCGCTTCGACGACTGGGCGATCGCCTCGACGTTGGCCATGCCGAGCGCGGTCTCGATCAGCACCTCGAAGCCGATCTGCTTCTCGCGCTTCTTGGCCTGCTCGATCTGGGTGACCAGCACATCGATGGCGTAGACGTCGGCCGGCACGCCGACCTTGGGGATCAGCACCATGTCGAGGCGCGGGCAGGCTTCGACGATATCGACCACGTCGCGGTACATGTAGTGGGTGTCGAGACCGTTGATGCGGATCATCATGGTCTTGGTGCCCCAATCCAGGTCGTTCAGAGCCTGGATGATGTTGGTGCGGGCCTTCTCCTTGTCGTCGGGGGCGACCGCATCCTCGAGGTCGAGGAAGATCACGTCGGCGGTCGACTGGGCCGACTTCTCCATGAAGGTCGGGTTCGAGCCCGGGACGGCGAGTTCGGAACGATGCAGGCGCGGCTTGGCCTGCTGGATCAGCGTGAAGCTCATGGGTGTTTCTCTCTCCTGGTGACGGTTCTGGTGCCGCCGGGGTGCGTAGGGATCGCCCTCCGGGAACAAGATGGGTCAGGTGTCGGGTTCAGACAGTGCACCCCACCTCACCCGGTCGAGCCGAAGCCGACCGCGATGCAGTTGATCGACAGGAGCAGGGCGGATTTCACCGCCTCGCGCCGGTCCTCGTCGGTCTCGGCCCGGTAGCGGGCCAGCAGCTCGACCTGCTCGCGGCCGACCTGGTTGATGGTCGGCAGCCGGCCCTTCAGCCGGTCGCGGAACAGCGGGAAGCGCTCGGCCAGCTCGGTTCCGCCGCTCACCCGCAGCACCATCTCGCGGGTGAGCGCGTACTCGGCCTCGATCATCGTGAAGATCCGGTCCCGGACCCCCGCATCCTGGACGAGGCCCGCATAGGCCCGGGCGATGTCGAGATCGACCATCATCAGGGTCTTTTCGACCTCGTCGAGGACGAGGCGGAACACGCGGGATTCCTGGAACAGGCGCTTCAGGGTCGCCTCGCCGTCCGGGCCGCGCACCTCGAGGAAGCTCGCGAGCCCCGAGCCGACGCCGTACCAGCCCGTGATCACGTGCCGGTTCTGCGACCAGGCGAACACCCACGGGATCGCCCGGAGATCCGAGAGCGAGCGGGCGCCGAACCGGCGCGCCGGACGCGAGCCGATATTCAGGAGCGCGATCTCGTCGAGCGGGCTCGCCGACTGGAAGTAGTCGACCAGCCCGTCGGTCTGAAGCAGCCGGACGTAGGCCGCCCGCGAGGCGCCGGCCAACGCCTCCAGGGCGTCGTCGTGGCCGACACTCGCCCGCTCGCCGTCCCCCGCCAGGGCGTGCTCGAACACCGAGGCGGCGAGCAGCTCCATCTGGTAGGCGGCGGTGCCGCGGTTGGCGTACTTGAACGAGACGACCTCGCCCTGCTCGGTGGTGCGGAACCGGCCGCGGATCGAGCCCGGCGGCTGGGCCATGATGCCCCGGTGGGTCGGCACGCCGCCCCGGCTCACCGAGCCGCCGCGGCCGTGGAAGAACGCGATGCCGACGCCGAGTTCCTGGCCGAGGCGGGTGAGCTTGCTCTGCGCCTTGTACAGCTCCCAGTTGGCGGCGACGAAGCCGCCATCCTTGTTGGAGTCGGAATAGCCGATCATCACCTCTTGGACGCCGCCCTGCCAGCGGGTCGAGCGGCGCACCACCGGAACGGTCAGGAGTTCGCGCATGATCGCAGGGGCAGCGCGCAGGTCGTCGATGGTCTCGAACAGCGGCACGATCGCGAGCGGGCATATCTCAGGGCGGATCTCCGGGCCGGCGGCATCGAGGAACACGCCGGCCTCCTTGGCCAGCAGGTAGGCGCCGAGCACGTCCTCCACGGAGCGGGTCATCGACAGGACGAAGGCGCCGAACGCCTCTCGGTCGAGGGTTTCGCGCATTTCGGCGACCAGCGCGAAGGTCGCCAGCGTCTCACGGGCGGCGTCGGGCAGGTTCTCGAAGGAGCGCTCGGGATCCCGGGGCCGCACCAGTTCGGCGTCGAGCCACTGCCGCCACGCCGCGGTGCCGAGCGCCGGAGGCTCGCCGTCGCCGTTGCGCTGGCGCCAGAGCGCCTGGAGCGTGTCGGTGGTCCGGGTGGTGTTCTCGCGCAGGTCGAGCCGGACCGTGGAGAAGCGGAAGATCTCGACCATGCGGCGGACCGGCCGGACCAGATCGCGGCCGAGCGCCCCGCACTTCGCGTCGTCCAGCCCGCGCTCCAGGGTGCGCAAGTCCTCGATCAGGCCGTCGGCGCTGGCGTAATCGGGGCCGGACGGGTGCTGGCCCTCGTTGCGGGCGATGGTGGCGTCGAGCTTGCGCAGGACGCAGGTGAGATACTGGCGATACGGCTCGCCGGGATTGCGCCGGGCGATGGCCCGGGCCTGCCCGCTCTCGGCGAGCTGCCGGTCGAGTTCCCGGCGGAACGTCTCGGGCAGCGGCAGCGCGCGCTCGGTGAGCGAGAGCGTCCGGCCGAGCTCGTGCACGCCGTCGCGGTAGCGGTTCAGCGAGGCCAGCGCGTTGCGGTGCAGGGCCTGCCGGGTGACCGCCGCGGTGACGTAGGGATTGCCGTCCCGGTCGCCGCCGATCCACGAGCCAAACTGGAAGAACGGCGGGACCCGGAACTGGGTGCCGGGATAGGCCTCGGCCAGGGACTCCTCGAGGGTGTCCATGGTCTCGGGCAGCATCTCGAACAGGGTCTCGTCGAAGAAGTGCAGCCCCCAGGCGACCTCCCGCTCGACGGTGGCCTTCTCCAGGTGCAGCTCGCCGGTCATCCAGACCAGCTCGATCTGATCCCGCAGCTCGTTCATCAGCCCGTTGCGCTCGCGGTCCGTCCAGCGCGGCATCTCCAGCTCGCGCAGCACCAGGTAGATCCGCCGGAACTTCTCCAGCACGGTCACCCGCTTGCCCTCGGTCGGGTGCGCGGTGAGCGTCGGCCGGATGCGCAGGTCGCTAAGCAGCGCCTGGATCTTTTCCGGTGGGATGCCCTGGGCGCGGGCGTCCGAAAAGACCTTGGCGAAGGAGCCGCTCAGCGAGGCCCGCCCCTCCGTCCGCTCGACATGGCGGCGTCGGCGCATCGCGGTGTTCTGCTCGGCAATCGAGATCAGGTGGAACCAGATGCCCTGCACCTGAAGCGCGCGCGCCAGCATCTCCGGCGAGAACCGAGAGATGTCGGCCGTGCCGTGCAGCACCGCCTCGAGATCGGGGTCGTGCCGACGGGCGACGTCGAGCAGGGCCTGGAACAGGATGTCGAGGGCCTGCTCGGCCGCGGTGCCGGTGATCACCGGAGGCGCGAAGGCGCTGGCCTCGGCGAGGCCGGGCGATGCGTGGAGGGTACGGGTCATGGAGCCACCTCGTGGCGCACGTTTTTTCAAAGGTCGGCGCGACGCACTCCCTCCCCCCTCTGCGGGGGAGGGTGGCCCGCGAAGCGGGTCGGGAGAGGGGAGCGACGCTTCCGGACAGCGCGTGACGGGCGCGAAACCCGCTACCGTCGCGCTGCCCCTCTCCCGACCCGGCCTGACGGCCGGCCCACCCTCTCCCGCAGAGGGGAGAGGGAGGACGTCGCGCTTTGCATCGGGCGCGGCGTCACGCCGCCCGGGCGAGCACGTCGGCCACGGTCTGGCCGAAGGAGCCGGGATCCGGCGCCACGGTCAGGCCGTAGGAGCGCATGATCTCGGCCTTCTCGGCGGCGCTGTCGCCGGCCGCCGAGATGATCGCCCCGGCATGGCCCATGCGGCGGCCCTTCGGCGCCGTCAGGCCCGCCACGAAGCCGATCACGGGCTTCGACATGTTGTCCCGGATCCAGGCCGAGGCCTCGGCCTCCTGCGGGCCGCCGATCTCGCCGATCATCAGCACCGCGTCCGTATCCGGGTCGGTCTCGAACAGGGCGAGGTGGTCGAGGAACGACGAGCCGTTGATCGGGTCGCCGCCGATGCCCACCGAGGTCGAGATCCCCAGCCCCAGCTCCTTCAGCTGGGAGGCAGCCTCGTAGCCGAGCGTCCCCGAGCGGGAGATCACGCCGACATTGCCCTTGAGGTAGATGTGGCCGGGCATGATCCCGAGCATCGCCTTACCGGGCGAGATGATGCCGGCGCAGTTCGGGCCGACCACCATGGTGCGGCGATCCCGCGGGTAGCGCATCAGGTAGCGCTTCACCCGCATCATGTCCTGGGCCGGGATGCCGTCGGTGATCGAGCAGACCAGCCGCAGACCGGCATCGGCCGCCTCCATGATGGCGTCGGCCGCGAAGGGCGGCGCCACGAAGGTGATCGACGTGGTGGCGCCGGTGGCGGCGACCGCCTCCTTGACGGTGTTGAACACCGGCAGGCCGAGATGGGTTCGGCCGCCCTTGCCGGGCGTGACGCCGCCGACGACGTTCGTGCCGTATTCGAGCATCTCCTTGGCGTGGAAGGTGCCCTTGTCGCCCGTGATGCCCTGGACGATGATCGGGGTGGTCTCGTCGATGAGGATGCTCATGGCGTGGTGTCCCCTCAGCGGTTCTTCTTGGCGGCGTCGCAGGCGTCGACCGCCTTGCGGGCCGCGTCCGACAGGGTGTCGGCGGTGATCAGGTCGAGGCCGCTGTCGGCCAGGATCTTCTTGCCCGCCTCGACGTTCGTGCCGGCGAGCCGCACCACCAGCGGTACATCGATCTTGACCTCCCGGGCGGCCTGGATGACGCCCTCGGCGACCCAGTCGCAGCGGTTGATGCCGGCGAAAATGTTGACCAGGATCGCCTTGACGTTGCGGTCCGAGAGCACCAGCCGGAACGCCGTGGCGACCCGCTCCGGGGAGGCGCCGCCGCCGACATCCAGGAAGTTCGCCGGCTCACCGCCCGCGTGCTTGATCATGTCCATGGTCGCCATGGCGAGACCGGCGCCGTTGACGATGCAACCGATCTCACCCTCCAGCCCGATATAGCTGAGGTTGTGCTCGGCGGCCTGCGCCTCGCGGGGATCGCCCTGCGACGGGTCGTGCATGTCGGCGATGCCCGGCCGGCGGAACATCGCGTTGTCGTCGAAGGACATCTTGGCATCGAGGGCCAGCACCCGGTCGTCCTTGGTGACGACCAGCGGGTTGATCTCGAGCATGGTGCCGTCGCAGTCGCGGAACGCCCGGTAGGCGTTCATGATGGTCTTCACCGCGGCCGAGACCTGCTTGATGTTCAGGCCGAGCTGGAAGGCGATCTCCCGGGCTTGGAACTGCTGCAGGCCCACCGCCGGCTCGACGACGACCTGGATCAGCGCCTCCGGCTCGTTGGCGGCGATCTCCTCGATGTCCATGCCGCCGCGCTGGCTGGCGATGACGCGTACGCGCTCGGCCTTCCGGTCCAGCACGTAGCCGAGGTAGAGTTCGCGCTCGAACGGATCGGCGGTCTCGACGTAGACCCGCTGGACAGGCTTGCCCTCGGGTCCGGTCTGGAGCGTGACGAGGCGCTTGCCCAGAAGCTCCTTGGCTGCGTCGCGGACCTCGTTGTAGGTCCGGCACAGCTTGATTCCGCCGGCCTTGCCGCGTGCGCCGGCGTGGATCTGGGCCTTCACGGCCCAGAACGAGCCGCCGAGTTCGGTGGCGGCATAGACCGCTTGATCCGGGCTGAACGCGATGGCGCCCTTCGGGACCGCCACACCGAAGCTCGCGAGCAGCTCCTTGGCTTGGTACTCGTGGACGTCCATTCGGCGCCTCCTCCGCGGTCGTTGCCGCCGTTTGACGCTGTCCACTTTAGTTGAGTGGGAAGATTACGCCCGTCAAATTTTTTGAGCCGCGGGTTCACGCCGGCTTTTTCGCGGATGCGGTAGGAATCGCATCCACCATTGCAATGCAGCATCGCAGAAAAACAGCGAGGCCGGGCGCGTGATGCACCCGGCCTCGACTGTCGAACCACTTGCGTCCGCGGCGGCGGATGCGGCGCGTTTCAGTTCACCTTGGCCTTCACCACCTCGTAGACCTTCTCGCTCAGCGCTCCCGCCTCGCCGAGCAGGCCTTCGAGTTCCCGGAGCCGCTCGTCCGCGAACTCCCGGTCCTCGAGCCCCTTGGCGTTGACGTAGACGTTGAGCGCCGCGCTGCGCAGGCCCGCATAGGCCGACAGGACCGCCACGCCGGCGTCCGAGACGACGTTGAGATTGCCCTTCTCGGCGGTGATCGCGGCGAGATCGATGACCGCGCGGCAGGCCCGGCAGCAGGCGAGCGGCACGTCGGTGGCCGTGCGGAGCGCGGACTGGATCGCCGCGGCGCGCGCCGCCTTCTCGTCGTCGGTGCCCTTGGGCAGGCCGTAGGCCCCCATGACGGCATCGAACGCCTGGACGTCCTCGCCGATCATGCCGGTCAGGACGACCCGCAGGCCCTCGGACCGGGCGAGCACGTCCTTCAGTTCGGCCTCGACCTCGACATACTTCTTCTTGCCGATGGTCAGGTTGCAGACCATCGACACCAGGGCTGCCCCCATGGCGCCGGAGATCGCGGCCGCACCGCCGCCACCGGGGGTCGGAGCGGCGCTCGCGAGTTCCGTCAGGAAGGTCTGGATGGTCGCCGTCTCGGGCGCCTGCTGCGTGTCCGACATGGGCGTCCCTCCCGTCAGGCCATCTTCTTGGCGAGCGCGTAGATCTCCTCGGCATCGAGCACCTGCTCGGTGCTCTCGAAGAGCTGGCCCACGCAGGCCCGGTGCAGCTTGAGCTTCAGGCCGCCGATGCCGAGGGCGCCGAACGCCTTCTTGCCGTTGCGATCCTTGCCCTTGTCCATCACGTCGATGCCGCCGACGCCGGTCGGGGGCTGCGCGTTGTAGTCGGCCACGAACTCGATCGCCGAGTCCTGCGCCCAGGCGGCCTCCGGCAGCAGCTCGACGCCGATGGCGCCGGCGGTGAACACGAGGTTCTTGCCCTTCACGAGCGCGATGCGCGAGGCCTCGTCGGGGGTCGCGGCGGCCTTCACGTTGACCTTGAAGCGCTTGTTGATCTGCTCGGCGGCGGCCTGGGTCTTGTCCAGCGCGCGGCCCGCGATGGTCACGTCCGCGCCCTCGCCGGCCAGAAGCGCGGCGGAGCGCATGCCCACCGGGCCGGTGCCGGCCAGGACGACGGCCGTCTTGCCCTGGAGCGAGCCGGCGGCCTTGGCCACCAGGGCGACGCCCGCGGCGGCCGTGGTGTTGGAGCCGTTCGAATCGAGCATGCACGAGACCCGGAACGGGCCGAAGAAGCGCTTCTTGACGGCGGTGAACAGTTCCTCGCCGGCCGCCATGCTGCCGCCGCCGACGAAGATCGCCGTCGACTTCTTCTCGGAGCCGCCGCGGGTGTAGATCGTACCGTCGACCAGGGCGCCGACATTCTCCGGGGTCACGCCGCCGTAGCCGGTGATGTGGTCGGCACCGCCGTCGTAGCCGACCACCGTGTCGAACACGTTCGGCATCGCATCGGTGTCGAACAGGAACAGCAGCTTCTTCATGTTTTCATTCCTCTGCCCGGTTCGCGGGCATCACGTGTTCAATGCACTCGCCCTGTCATCCCGGGGCCGCGCGGCAAAGCCCGGGACCGAGAACCGCAGGTTGAGCGAGGTCTAGCGTCGTCGGCGGATCTGGATCCCGGGCACGCCTGCGGCGCCCCGGAATGACGGGCCGTGACGTCAGCCGCCGCGCCTCAAGCCTCGACGACGTTCTGCGGCTTGCCGGCGACGAACGCCTCGACGTTGTCGACGAGCTGATCGGCGAGGATCTGCATCGCCTCCTTGCTGGCCCAGGCGACGTGCGGGGTCACGATCAGGTTCGGCAGGTCAGCCTCGCACAGGATGTTGCCGTCGTTCGGCGGCTCCTGCGCGACCACGTCGAAGCCCGCGCCCGCGATGGTGCCGTCCTTCAGCGCGGCCAGCAGCGCGGCCTCGTCCACCAGACCGCCCCGGGCGGTGTTGATCAGGATGGCGCTCTTCTTCATCCGCTTGAGTTCGGCGGCGCCGATCATCCCCTTGGTGTCGGGGGTGAGCGGAACATGCAGCGTGATCACGTCGGACTGCGTCAGGATCGTCTCGAAATCGACCAGGCCGTCCTGCGGGAACAGGTCGTAGGCCAGGACCTTCATGCCCAGCGCCTCGGCGCGCTTGCCGATCGACTTGCCGAGCGCTCCGTAGCCGACGATGCCGAGCGTCGAACCGGCGATGTCGTAGATCGGGTAGTCGAAGTAGCAGAACTGCGTGGACTTCGCCCAGTCGCCGCGCCGAACCGAGTTGGCGTAGGGCACGATCGCCCGGCGGAGCGCGAACATCAGCCCGACTACGTGCTCGGGCACGGTGTTGAACGCGTAGTTGCGGATGTTGACGACCGTGATGCCCTGGGCCTTGGCCTGGGCCTTGTCGACCACGTCGGTGCCGGTGGCGGCCACCGCGATGAGCTTCAGGTCGGGGAGCTGCTTCAGGGTCTCGGCCCGCATTGGGACCTTGTTGATCAGCGCGATCTCGGCGCCCTGGAGGCGGGACACCGTGTCCTCCGGCGTCCAGGTCGATTCGTGCCCGACGTAATCGTGCGGGAAGTTGAACGGTCGGACCGTCGCGTCGAGGGACTCACGGTCCAGGAACACGATCTTCTTGGTCATAGATCCCCTCTCGGGCAACGGGCGACTTCCTCGGGATTCTTGTTCTTACTTGCGCGCCGGGGCGGGGCCGGCAACCCGGCCCCGCCCCGGCAGCGTGCATCAATCACGCCTTGTGAAGCGGATTCTCGCGCAGGTAGCTGGAGGCGGCGGCGACGCCGGAGCCCGGCGTGACCTTGATGCCGCAATCGATCATGGCCATCTCGGCGCCCGCGATGGCACCCAGCAGCGACAGCTCGTTCAGGTCGCCCAGGTGGCCGATACGGAACACCTTGCCGGCGACTTTCGACAGGCCGGCACCCAGCGAGAGGTTGTAGCGCTCGTAGGCGTGGCTGATCACCTTGGCGGCGTCGGCGCCCTCCGGGACCACGATCGCCGTGACCGTGTCGGAGTTCCACTTCGGCTCCTTGGCGCAGGTCTTGAGGCCCCATGCCGCCACCGCCTGACGAGTCGCCTCGGCGAGCACGTGATGGCGGTGGTAGACGTTCTCCAGCCCCTCCTCCTTCACGATCGCCAGGGCCTCGCGCAGGCCGTAGAGCAGCGGCAGGACGGGGGTGTAGGGGAAGTAGCCGGTGGCGTTGGCGGCCAGCTGGTCCTTCCAGGCGAAGTAGGCGTGGCCGAGCCGGTCGTTCCGGCCGGTGCCGCCCTCGGCGATCTTAAGCGCCTTCGGGCTGATGCAGATCAGGCCGAGGCCGGCCGGGAGCATGAAGCCCTTCTGCGAGCCCGCGATGGCGCAGTCGACGCCCCATTCGTCCATCTTGAACGGCAGCGAGCCGATCGACGAAATGCCGTCCACGAACAGCAGCGCCGGGTGGCCGGCGGCGTCGATCGCCTTGCGCACCGCGCCGATATCGCTGGTGACGCCCGTTGCGGTCTCGTTGTGGACCACCATCACGGCCTTGATGGCGTGATCCTTGTCGGCGCGCAGGGCCTCCCCGATCTTCTGCGGATCAGCGCCGGCGCCCCAGTCCTCGTCCTGGACGATCACGTCGAGGCCGAGGCGCTGGGCCATGTCGACCCAGAGGTGGCTGAACTGGCCGTAGCGGGAGGTGAGCACCTTGTCGCCGCGGCACAGGGTATTGGACAGCGCCGATTCCCAGATGCCGGTGCCCGAGGACGGGAACAGGATGACGGTTCCGGCGGTCGAGCCGAACACCATCTTGGAATCCTGCAGCAGCGGCTTCACCAGCTCGGGAAAGCTCGGCGAGCGGTGATCCTCGGACGGCACGTGCATCGCGCGCAGGACGCGATCCGGGATGTTCGTGGGGCCCGGGATGAAGAGATGGTTGCGACCGGGGCGCCGGGTTGCGGCCATGGTGTTTCCTCCAAAAACTCTGTTGCGCGCGGGCGGACCCGCGCTGGTTTGTTCAAACGTTCTCGGCGCCTTCGGCGGCCTTCTCGAGCTTCCTGCACGCGGTGCCGGCGGGCGCGGCACGGGCCGCAACTCCCCCGAACGCCATCCGTGTCATCCGTGGATCGGGGGGCTCAGCGGAGCGGCAGGCGGCGTCTTGCCGCTCGCGTCGCGGCGCGCCCCCGCGCCGGTCGCCTCCGAAATGCCGTCCCGGTCTACGGCGCCTCGTCTCAAGGCACCCTGGCCGCCCTCGCCGCCTTCCTATACGCGTCCGGCCCGGCTCACGCCGATCCACCGGTCGTCTGGTATTATGAGGCGGCGAAGCTGGGAAGCAAAACCGGAAAAACTTCGGGATCTCGGTAAAAAAATTTTTTGTGCATCGCAACGTCAGCTATCGGAACTTGAGAACTTCCGTTGCGGCGCACCAAGGCACCCCACAGCGATTCAGTACCGCGTCATCAAACTGAGACGTGATCGCGCTCTGGATCCCGGCACCGTTCGACCGCCGGGAGGGTGACGTGGCCGAGGATGAGGAGATGCCGGTCCGGGTCCGGACGCTGTTCCTGTCCGACCTGCATCTCGGGACGCGCGGCTGCCAGGCCGGCCTCCTTCTGTCGTTCCTGAGGGATTACGACGCCGACACGGTCTACCTGGTCGGGGACATCGTGGACGGCTGGCAGCTGCGCTCCGGCTGGTACTGGCCGCAGGCGCACAACGACGTCGTCCAGAAGCTTCTGCGCAAGGTCCGCAAGGGCACCAGGATCGTCTACCTGCCGGGCAACCACGACGAGTTCCTGCGGGACTACGTGGGCACGAATTTCGGCGGCATCGAGATCGCCGAGACCGCGATCCACGAGGCGGCCGACGGGCGGCGCTACCTGGTCATCCACGGCGACCAGTTCGACATGGTGGTGCGGCACTCGCCCTGGCTCGCCCATCTGGGCGACGGCGCCTACACCCTGGCGCTGACTCTCAACACCGTGATCAACCGGATCCGGCGGCGGGCCGGCCTGTCCTATTGGTCGCTGTCGGCCTGGGCGAAGCTGCGGGTGAAGAACGCCGTCAGCTTCATTGGCCGGTTCGAGACCATCCTGGCCGAGGAGGCACGCCGCCAGGGCGCGAACGGGGTGATCTGCGGGCACATCCACCACGCCGCCGACCGGGCGATTGGCGACCTGCGCTACCTGAACACCGGCGACTGGGTCGAATCCTGCACCGGCCTGATCGAGCATTACGACGGCCGGATCGAGGTGCTGCATTATCCCAGCATCCTGCGGGCCCGCGAGACCGAAGCTGCGCCGCGGCCGGTGGACGGCCGGCGCGCGGTGGCGTGAGGACCCCACGCGTGAAGCTCCTCATCGCCAGCGACGCCTGGCATCCGCAGGTCAACGGCGTGGTCCGCTCCCTGGAGCAGATGGTCCGCCGGGCGCCCGAACACGGCTTCGAGACGGCCCTGCTCTCGGTGGCCGATTTCCGCTCCCTGCCCCTGCCGGGCTACCCGGAGATCCGCCTTGCCTTGGCCGGGCGGGACCGGGTGGCGGAGCGCTGGGCGGCCGAACGCCCGAGCCACGTCCACATCGCCACCGAGGGACCCATCGGCTTCGCGGCCCGGCGGCACTGCCTGGCCAACGGCCTGCCGTTCACCACGAGCTATCACACCCGGTTTCCGGAATACCTCGCCGCCCGCCTCCCGGTGCCGGAGGCGTGGTCCTACGCTTATCTGCGCCGCTTCCACGGGGCGGCCCGCGGGACCATGGTCAGCACCGTCTCTCTGCAGGCGGAACTGGAGGCGAGAGGCTTCTCCCAGCTGATGCGCTGGACCCGCGGGGTCGACACCAAGCGGTTCCGGCCGGCCGCCCCCGGCGAGCCGCCGCCGGCGGACCTCGCCGGCCTGCCCCGCCCGCTGTTCCTGTATGTCGGCCGGCTTGCCGTGGAGAAGAACCTCGCGGCCTTCCTGAGCCTCGACCTGCCCGGCACGAAGGTCGTGGTCGGGGACGGGCCGGACCGGGCGCGCCTGCAGGCCCTGGCCCCGGAGGCGCGCTTCCTCGGCACCCGGACCGGGGCAGCGCTCGCGTCCGTCTACGCCGCCTGC
Source organism: Methylobacterium sp. WL64 (assembly GCF_008039945.1). NCBI lineage: Bacteria > Pseudomonadati > Pseudomonadota > Alphaproteobacteria > Hyphomicrobiales > Methylobacteriaceae > Methylobacterium > Methylobacterium sp. WL64. Next base: position 3,674 of record NZ_VRVA01000054.1, on the reverse strand, counting down.
AACACCTTCGTGTTCCCGAGCCTCACCGACACGTTCGGCATCGTGCTGCTGGAAGCGATGGCCAGCGGCCTGCCGATCGCGGCCTTCCCGGTGCCCGGCCCCAACGACGTGCTGAGCGGGACCCGGGTCGGCATCCTGGACCAGGACCTGCGTGCCGCGGCCCTCGCGGCGCTGCGCCTGTCCCGGGCCGAGTGCAGGCAGGAGGCGCTGCGCCGCGGCTGGGACGTCAGCGCCGACCAGTTCTTCGGCAACATCATCGAGGCGCATGGCGGCGAGCGGGGCACCCGGAACGCCGCCTGAGCCGTGACGGCGGCGGCGCCAGATGGCAGGACGGCGCCATCATGCCCGTTCAGAAACAGCCGCCCGCGAAACGAACACAACCCGCCCTCACCCCACCGTTCGATCCGGCCCGGGCCGCGGATTACCCCGCGGTGATCGGCTGTGACGAGGTCGGGCGCGGCGCGCTGTGCGGCCCCGTGGTGGTGGCGGCGGTCTGGTTCGACCCCGCGGCGATCCCACCGGCCATGCTGGCAGCCCTCGACGACAGCAAGCGCGTGCCCGAACCGGTTCGCGCGCATCTGGCGCCGCTGATCCGGACCCATGCCCGGGTCGCCGTGGCGGCGGGCTCCCGGGCCCTGATCGACCGCATCAACATCCGCGCCGCAACCCTCGACGCCATGGCGCGGGCGGTGGCGCGCCTCGGGGTCGCGGCGCCGGTCCTGGTCGATGGCCGGGACGCCCTGCCGGGCCTGCCGGGCCGGGCCGTCATCGGCGGCGACGGCCTCGTGCCGCAGATCGCTGCCGCCTCGATCGTCGCCAAGGTCTTCCGAGACGACCTGATGCGCCGGCTGGCCGAGCGCCACCCGGGCTACGGCTGGGAGCGCAACGTCGGCTACGGCACGGCCCTGCACCGGGCTGGCCTGACGGCGTTGGGCCGAAGCCCGCACCACCGCCTCAGCTTCACCCGCGGGTTCGGCTAGGGTTCAAAAGGTCGAGACCTTGTGCGGGTGCAGGGTGGAACCCTGCGGGCCTCGGGGGCTCCGCCCCCGAACCCAGCCAAAGGACTGAGCCCTTTGGAAACCCCGTCGTGCCCCAGGGCGGACCGGATCACTTCGATCCGGCTTCGGCCGGCAGCGCGTAGGCGACCACGTAATCGCCGCGGTCGGGCGATTGGCGGGCACCGCCGGCCGTGATCACGACGTATTGGCGGCCCGTCTTCGGGGACCGGTAGGTCATCGGCGCGCCCTGGCTGCCCACCGGCAGGCGGCCCTTCCAGACCTCGCGGCCGGTCGCGGCCTCGAACGCCCGCAGGTAATAATCCTGCGTCCCGGCGAAGAAGATCAGGCCCGAGCCGGTCACCAGCGAACCGCCGAGCGAGGGCAGGCCGATCGGGATCGGCAGGTGCATCTTGATCCCCAGCGGCCCGGTATCCTCCACCGTGCCGAGCGGGACCTGCCAGGCGATGCGGCGGGCCTTCAGGTCGATGGCCGTCAGCGTGCCGAACGGCGGCTTCTGGCACGGGATGTTCAGCGCCGACACGAAGCGGTTCCGGAGGGAGACGTAGGGCGTGCCGCGCATGGATGACAAGCCCATCTCGGTGCCGGCGGCCTTGCCGGTCTCGACCTGCTCCCTGGGGATCAGCCGGTTCCACAGGCCCAGCCGCATGTCGTTCACGATCAGGTAGTCCCGCGTCATGTCGATGGCGGTGCTGCCCCAGTTCATGCCGCCGAGCGATCCCGGCATCTGAAGAGCGGTGTCGAAGCCCGGCGGGGTGAAGGTCCCCGCGTGGCGCATGGCCTTGAACTGGATCCGGCACAGGAGCTGGTCGAAGGGCGTCGCCCCCCACATGTCGGCTTCCGTCAGGGTCTCGGCGCCGATCGACGGCATGTCCGAGTGGGGCTGCGTCGGCGCATAGCGCTCGCCGGGCACGCTGCCCTGCGGCACCGGCCGCTCGGTGATCGGCGCGATCGGGGCGCCCGTCTCGCGGTTCAGCAGGAAGATCTGGCCGTGCTTGGTCGCCGCGATCAGCCCCGGCACGGTGCCACCCTTCCCGTCCGGCAGGTCGTAGAGGGCCGGCTGGGCCGGGACGTCGAAGTCCCACAGATCCTTGTGCACGAGCTGGACGTGCCAGCGCGGCCGCCCGGTCGCCGCGTCGAGGGCGAAGATCGACGAGTTGGTGGCATCGTCCTGGGCTGTCCTGTGGCCGCCGAAGAAGTCGGGCGTCGCGTTGCCGGTGGGCGCGTAGATCAGGCCCAGGGCCGAATCGTAGGCCATGCTGGTCCAGACGTTCGGCGTGCCCCGCGTATAGGTCTCACCGGGGGGTGGCAGGCGCGTGGTCGCCGGGTTGCCCGGATCCCAGGCCCAGCGCAGCGCGCCGCTCCCGACAGCGTAGGCGCGGACCACGCCGCCGGGCTCCCCGGTCTCGATGTTGTCGGCGACCCGGCCGCCGACCACCACGAGGTCGCCGGCGATCAGCGGTGCCGCGGTCTGCGTGTAGAAGCCGGATTTGACCTCGCCCATGTCGGCCTTGAGATCGACCGTGCCGTCCGTGCCGAAATCGGCACAGGGCTGGCCGGTGGCGGCGTCGAGGGCGATCAGGCGCGCATCGATCGTGGCGAGCAGCAGGCGGCGGGGGCAGACCTTCCCACCCTCGCCTGCGCCGGCGTCGTGATAGCCGAGCCCGCGGCACCGCTGCCATTGCGGCGCACTCGCCTTCGGGTCGTAGCGCCAGCGCTGCGTGCCGGTGTCGGCGTCGAGGGCGACGACGATGTCGTTCGGCGTGCAGACGTAGACGGTGTCGCCGATCTGGAGCGGCGTGGTCTGGTCCTCCGCCCCGAAGCCGTTGCTGACGGCGATGTCGCCGGTGCGGACGGTCCAGGCCGGCCGCAGCTTGGCGACGTTGGTGGCGTCGATCTGCGTCAGCCCGGCGAAGCGGGTGCCGCCGTTTGTGTTGCCCCAGGCCGTCCAGTCGACCTGCGGCCCCGCCTGCGTGGCCGGGTGCACGTCCGGGATCTCGGTCGCGGTGATGATCGGCACCGGCTGAAAGGCGCGTAGCGTGGCTGCCACCAGGGCCAGCGCCAGCGCGGTGGCGAGGCCCAGGGATGCCCGGCGCCACACGCCGCTGCCGGATCGATCGAGCAGCGGTGCGAACAGGGCGACGACGCAGGCGAGGACGGCGAGGGCGAACAGGCGCGAGACCAGCGGCCAGAACGCGAACCCGACCTCCCAGACCGCCCAGATCCCGGTCAGGATGAACGCCCCGCCGTAAAGCAGCGCCCCGGCACGCCGACGTCGAGCAACCAAAACGCCGGAGACGAGCATCGCGGCGCCCATGGCCGCGAAATACCAGCTGCCGCCGAGCCATACCAAGTATGCACCACCGCCAGCCAAAAACAGACCGATCAAGACTATGATCAGTCCAAGCATGACCAGCACCCCATCGGACAGGTTTTTTGGTAGACGCATCTAAAATCATCAATCTCGCAATCTTTTCGCTTATTTATCTTGAGTCTTGCGTCAGTCAACGATGAATTTATGATGAAAAATCCGTAATTACCCACCCCCTTGCGCGGGTTGGGTTTCGCTGATTCCCTCGTGGGATGGTTCGTACCGATCTTGAGCGGCTGAGCCGCGAGGAGTTGATCGAACTGGTGCTGCGGCTGCAGCGTCCGGAT